>JBFFDV010000066.1:0-11181 GCA_041559215.1 Anaerolineae bacterium
CCACCGGTCGTATTACAGAACTCTATGAACCCACCGGCCCCGGAGTACGGTTAGACAGTGGCATCTATGAAGGTTTTGAGGTCTCCCTCTATTATGATCCCCTTATCAGCAAGCTGAGCGTCTGGGGGGAGACGCGCGGCGAGGCCATCTTGTGCATGCGTCGTGCCTTGGAAGAATACCGAATTATGGGCCTCGAGACCAACATCCCCTTCCACCAACAGATGATGAACCATACAGAGTTCATCTACGGTGTCTTCGATACTACTTTCGTCGAGAGCCGCTTTGCCATGCAGCAAAGTGGCAAGGGAGAACTGCTCAAGACCGCAGCCATTGCCGCAGCATTGGTCGCTCACCAACGCCGTCAGCAAGCGCTGAGCACCCTGGCAAAGCAGCAAGACCATACAGCCAGTAACTGGAAGATAGTTGGCCGTCGGGAGGCAATGGGACGATGAACTACGTCGTCAGTGTGGGAGATGAGGCCTTCAACGTCCAACTCGAGAAGAAGGACGAGATTGTCGTCAATCAGGAACGTCATTTGGCGAGCCTCGAAAGCATCGGGATGCCCTCTCTGTACTCTCTGATTGTTGACAACTCCTCGTATGAGATCCATGTCGAGCAGCGCGAAGGAAGCTATCACGTGCTGCTGCTGGGGCAGTTATACACCGTTGAGGTGGAAGACGAAGCGGCTCGACGGGCGGCCAAAGCAAGGCCAAAACGCGCACTGGAAGAGGGAGAAATAGTCATAAGATCCCCCATCCCTGGTTTGATTTTCGACGTGTCCGTAGCCGAGGGGCAGAAAGTACAGGCCGGTGAGATACTGGTCATCGTGGAAGCGATGAAGATGGAGAACGAACTCCGAGCGCCGAGGGATGGAGTGGTTCAGGCAACCCATATCGCCCCTGGCGACAGCGTGGACAAAGGGCAGATACTGGTCACAATCGCCTAGATTCTTTCCAGCATCCCCATGACTATCCTGGCAGCATGGGCAGCGGTTTGAGCAAGACTCTGTTTGAACTCCGTGATCGCATTTTCCGCTGCGGAATCGGAAATCGCGCGCACGATTAGGAAAGGGATCTTGTTGAGTTCGCAGACTTGGGCCACTGCGGCACCTTCCATCTCCACACAGTCGCCCCGAAAAGTCTCCCACAGCCATTGCCGTTTTTCCTGAGTGACAATGGCCTGATCTCCGGTCAGCACCGTCCCCAGATGGATCCGCTCTTCGAAACCCAGGTCCTTCCCGGCCGCCATGGCCAGTTCCACCAATCTGCGATCCGCCTTGAGCCAATGCCTCCTCAGCTTCTTCACAAGATCAGGGTGACCCAGATCAAAATCATGCTGCAGCGCCCTCTTGGCGACGACGATATCGCCTATTCTCAATCGGGGGTTAACCGCTCCCGCTACCCCGCTGCAGATGACCGCGTCCACCGAGAAACGATCTATCAAGTGTTGAGTGCAGGCGGCCGCCTTTACCTTTCCCACTCCGCAGGCTGTGACCACGACCTGGCAGTTGCCTATGCTTCCCTGGTATAGAGACCGCTTCCCCCACTTCGACGCCTGCACATCCTCTATGGCCTCAAGCAGGGGCTTGATCTCCTCCTCCAAAGCGGCCACAACGCCGGTGGACATGACCTGGTCTTCCAATTTCAGTTACGGATGCCCCCCGAGACGTAAACGGGTGCCCACCCAATCACGGGCCGGATGTCCCACCTCTTCCAGCCTGGCGATGACCCCATCCACATCGTAGTTCACGCGATGAAAAGTCGCCCAGCAATCACCCCCCTCAAAGTCCAAGATCACATAGGCCGCACGCTGGTCACCGTCCAGAGGCAAACCTACGGAGCCGCCATTCACCACCCAGATTCTATCGTCCAGCCAGCGCCCCAACTGATGATGAGTATGGCCACACACCAACAGCCTGGCCTCGATGCCCTCCAGCATCTCGCCTAGCTCCTCGTCCGCTGTGTCCTCCCAGATGCCCACTTCGTCACCCAGCGGCGAGGCATGAACGGCAAGGACGGACCCGTAGCCGGGTATATCCACCCTCTGCTCGGAGGGCAGCTCGCGCAGGAAAGAGTACCACTTGTAGCTCAATTGCTCGACGGTCCAGCGGAAGTTGGCATCGCGCTCCTCCAGGAACCCCGGCAGCCTCTCCCACTGGGACTCATCTTCAACTGTCATCTGGGGAGGTCGCCGTCCCGTTACCACATACCGGTCGGTATTGCCTTGCAGAAAGCGCGCCTTGGGCAGAGCAGCCAATCCCTCCAAGACCTGAACCGGATACGGGCAGAACACCGCCAGGTCCCCCAACACCCAAACCTCCTCCGCCCCTCCATGCTCCTCCAGGTGCGACAGCACAGCCTCAAGAGCTGGTAGGTTCCCATGAACATCAGCCAACACAGCGACACGCATTCCTTACCTCCTTGCCTTACCAAGCACAACCCAGAAAGAGCATTGGCAGGCTTACACGGTTGAGAGCCAAACCGCCGGTTGAGCGGTGTCCTGACATTGTCGAAGGATAGGCCTAACGCCATATCCAACCCAGGTTCGGCGGCCCACTCGACCGGCGGACTGCCTGACCACAGTATCACACTACCTCGATCGCGGGCGGACCCCCTACCACTTCCCCCACGATCCAATACTGCTGGCCCTCGCTGGAGAAGAGTTCCGCCAGATGGTCTGCCTGCTCAGACAGCACACAGATGAGCAAGCCTCCTGAGGTCTCAGGAGTGTATAACAACATCCTCACTTCCTCTGGTATTCCTGAGGCGAAGCTCACCTCGGGCTCGTAGGCGTCCTTATTGCAAGAGGAGCCTCCGGGGAAAAGCCAGCCCTCAGCGTACTGCTTCGCCCCATCCAGGAAGGGCAGTTTGTCAAGGTGAAAGCGGAGCGTGATCTCGCTTAGTTCCGCCACCTCATAGGAGTGGCCGATGAGCGCGAAGCCAGTGATGTCGGTAACGGCGTGGAAATCCACCTGCTGCATCAACTGCGCAGCCCTCCGATTCAGCATCAGCATCTGTTCCACTGCACCCCTCAGGTGAGCAGGTTCAGCCACCCCTCCTTTGGCCGCCGTGGTGATGATACCGACGCCGAGAGGCTTGGTGAGGAACAACACATCACCAGGTCTGGCTCCCTCCTTAGTGGCGATCCGTTGCGGATGCACCAAGCCCATGACGGCCAGACCGTATTTTGGTTCGTCATCATCCAGGGTATGCCCCCCGGCGATAACGCCTCCTGCCTCGGCCACCTTTTCCGCCCCTCCCCTGAATATCTCGCTCACGATCTCAGGAGGCATCAAGCGTGGAAAAGCAGCCACGTTCAGCGCCAGCACGACCTCCCCACCCATGGCGTAGACGTCGCTCATGGCGTTAGCGGCGGCGATGGCCCCCCACTCATAGGGATCATCCACTATGGGGGTGAAGAAGTCAATGGTCTGAATGATGGCCAAATCGGCGCTTACCTTATATACGGCCGCGTCATCACCCGTCTCCAGGCCTACCAGGAGGTTGGGGTAATCTTCTGGACGGAATATCTCCTTTAATGGACGCACGACCTGCGCCAGGGCCTCAGGTCCCCTCTTAGCCGCTCAACCCGCCGCCTTGGTCATGGCCGTCAAGCGCCACTCTTCTGCAACGCTCATGCTTTACCTCCAAGTTCGTGATTCCAAAGCACCACTTATTGTGAGTCGGGGCATCATATCAGTTCCCTATCCTTCAACCAGCTTATGGTCCTCTCGAGGCCGTCCCTCAACGGCATAAACTCCACCCCCAGGTCCCTCCTCGCCTTCTGGTTATCGAAGATGAAGCTATGCAAAGCCGTTCTGGCTTCGTCAGGCGAGACCAAAGGTCGTCTACCTGTGATCGCAGAGACTGCCCCCAGGAAACTGGCTGTAGAGGTTAGCAGCCAAGCCGGTACCGTACGGGGCTGCCGCGACAGGCCAGCGATCTCCGCCGCCAGGCTGAGGAACTGCACGAGCGAGGCATTCTCCCCACCGAGGATATACCTCTGTCCAACCTCTCCCCTCTCCATGGCCAGTAAATGCCCCTGGACCACATCATCAATATAGACAAAATTCAGTTTGCTGCCTACCACGCCTGGCAATCGACCATTCAAGAAACGGATGAGCGCCCCGGTCATGTGTCTGGTCTGTCCGGGCCCATATACACTGGTGGGGTTGACAACAACTACAGGCAACCCTCGCTCAGCCATCTCCAAGGCCGCCTGCTCGCCCAGATACTTGGACCTCTCGTAATCCGAGAGGAAATATCCCCGGTGAGCCGCCTCCTCACCGCCCAGCTGATCTCGTCCCTCGCCGATGGTGACCGCCGAACTGGTATGGACAACGCTTTGTACTCCCACCTCCTGGGCGGTCTCCAGCACATTGGCCGTGCCATCCACATTGACCCGATAGTAGGCCCTCTTGTCGGGTAGCCACATCTCGAAGAGGGCTGCCACATGAAAAAGGCGGTCGCATCCTTCGAGCGCTGCCCTCAACGCCTCGCGGTCCAGGATGTCTCCCTGCCTCACCTCCGCACCCCATTGAGCCAGATACGTCGCTGCGTCCGTCCTCAGGTCGAATACCCTGACCTGCTCCCCCCTCGCGAGCAGGCTCTCCACCAGCTTGCCGCCGACGTAGCCTGCCCCTCCGGTCACCAGAACGGTCACTCTACCACCTTGTACCCATCCTGAACGCTGGTCAAGCCATGCTTCAGAGCTGTAGCGATCTGAGGCAAATGGTAAGGATCCCCCTCTATACGGCTCTCCGCGCGATAGGACTGCAATATCCTCAAGGCTTCCACATCTATGGCGACCATGTCCCCGGAAGCCATCACCAGGCCAGGTTCCGCCAACTCGCCCTGGGACGGGCCTCCACTGATGAAGGCTTTGCGGCCATCCATGATTATCAAGTCGGGTTGCCACACCAGGTTGATCTCGGCCAGCTTTCCTTCCAGATGGCGCATGTGGAATGGTAGCCGTTCAGCCGGGTGCACAAAACCCATCGACAGTTTCAGCGAGAGGGCGAAACGTGCAAACTGGTGGGTCTTCATGCAGGGCAGATACACCAATCTGTCGGCATCATAGGCCACCTTGGGTACAGTGATCCTGTGCAGATACTCGCCCTCAATGGGCACCTCCACCCACTCGGAATCCGCATCATCAAAGGCGACGAACTGCACGCCCATCTCGCTCAACAACCCGAGGACGCCCAACCTAGCCACGACGTTGCTGGTCGGCCGCCATAGACCGCCGGCGCTCTCGCCCACGACAACCTCTCCACCGGCATCCATCAATAGCTCCAGAACGGACCGTAGAAAGGTGAGGTCCGTCGAGGCGGGAGGAGGATCGGGACTATTAAAGTTGGGTTTGACCAATACTTTGTCCCCCGGCCTAACGGCCTTGTCCAGCCCACCCAGCAGTTCCAGACAATCGGCTATTGCCATCTTGACCTCATCGCGCACAGGCACCTTACTGACCAACGGCCGACCATCATCGCGCCATAAGACCGCCTTACGCGGTTTGGGCGGCCTGACCTCCAAGTTCCCCGGCCGTCGATCCGCAAACAAGTGATACAGGCCGCGTATCGTGTCCGTTACAGCCATCTATGATTACCTCCATCATGCAATTTCGCCCCGGTTCATGCGCAACTGCTTTCTCAGCCGCTCCTGCACCCGAGTCAGGGGGATGTCCTTCCTCAGGACATCCCGCGCACAAAGGTGAAGGTGGGGCAGCCCGCTTTCCGCTCCCCCCCCACTCGCCCGCGAAAGCCCCGGTGAGGATAGCATCGGCCGCCTCGCCCATGATCCTATCGATCTCCTCCCGGTTCAGAGCCAAGCCACGAAGCCCCCTGCTCGGCTTTCGTTCCTCGGTCGCCCCTCATCCTCCCTTGCGATTCAGAGTCCCAAGTAATATTCTACTGGAGCGCCACACTCCGGTCAAATCCCGTCGGGGCTGGCGCCCAATCGCCGCGCAAGCCCGTGTCTACCTGTCCACCTGCTCACAAGGCGCAGATCTCCTCAAACTCGACCCGCGCTGCATCGAGAATCGAACGCACCTTGTCGGCATCCACCGAATCGAATCTTAGGCAGACGCCACAGTCGGAGCTGAGATGCCGAGGCACCGGGATAAGCTTAACTTTCAAACCCGCCTCTTTGGTCAACTTCTCCGCTCTTATGGCCCCGCTGGTGGAAGAGAAGAGAACGACGCTATAGTCTGGATCGGCCACATCAACCCCCTACAAGGAAACAACGTTTCCTGCCGCCAGCAGGGCCTCGGCGATGCTGTACATATTGGAGATCTCCCCAACCGCAAGCTTCTCCTTCAATTCGAAATAACCCAGGCAGGTGCCACAGGACAGTATACCTACTCCCCTCTGCTCGAGGGCCTGCAGGTCCTCCAGGACAGGCGATCCCTCCACTGTCAATTTGACCCCAGTGTTGATGAAGATCATTGTGGCGGGCAATGGCTCTATTTCATTAAGCGTGTGCAGGAAAGAGCGTATCAGGATATCCCCTAGCTCCTCATTTCGGCGTCCCATGGCATCACTTGGGATGAGTACCACAGCGGGACCAGTCGTCCGCTCCGCCATCGGCGTTGGAGCAACAGCCCCTTCCGGCGTCACACCTTCCTTGCTAATGTGCAGATAGATGCCGTCATCCCTCTCCTCCACCTCGACCACGTACCCCTCCTTGCTCGCCATACGGGATACGTTCATCCTGGCGGTATCATTATCCACTATGGTGGTTATCACCTCCGCCTCAGTCATCGCCTTCCTCGTCTCAATAACCGGCTGAGGGCACGCCAGCCCCCGGCAATCAACTACCTTCGTCATTCCAAGCCTCCACTCTGAAAGATGAATCCATGCAGCTTCTTCAATCTATCTCCACTTCGCCCGTCGCTATCTCCCTCACCGCGGTCAATGCCGCATCCAGCTCCTCCACGGTATTAAGATAGCTGAGGCCGAAGCGCACCGTACCCACCGGAAAGGTGCCGATGGTCCGATGGGCGGCTGGAGCACAATCAAGCCCCACCCGACTCATGATCTCGTACTCCTCATCCAACCTCAGTCCCACCTCCGAAGGAGAGAGCCCCTCCACGTTGAAGGAAACAGCGGCCGTCTGCATCTCGGCATCATGCCCTCCATAAACGATCACTCCGGGGATGCCCAGAAGCCCCTCGATCAGCCGCCGCGTCAGCTTCACCTCATGGAGGCGGATATTCTCCACACCATGCTTCAGCACAAACTCCACCCCGGCCCGCAAACCTGCCAGACCAACTGTGTTGGGCGTGCCGCTCTCGCACTTGTCCGGCAGGAAGGGTGGCTGCTCCTCTCGCTCAGAACGGCTGCCCGTCCCTCCCCGCTTGAGGGGTTCCAGATCATCGACCTCGACCCGCTCCCCGATGCATAGCCCCCCAGTCCCCTGCGGTCCGAAAAGGGCCTTGTGGCCGGTGAAAGCCAGCAGGTCTATCTGCATGGCCTCCATATCCAAAGGATACGCCCCTGCAGTCTGGGCGGCATCAACCAACAACAGCACGCCGTGGGCTCTGGCGATCTCCCCCGCCTCTGCCACAGGCAACAAGCTCCCCACCACATTGGAAGCATGATTGAGGACGATCATTCTGGTCTTAGGTCGAAGAACAGCCTCCAGGTCAGCGGGGTCCATGAAGCCTTCAGAGGAGCATGGCACAACGTCTACCTCCACCACCGCTTGCTCCTCCAAAGCGCGCAAGGGTCGCATCACCGAATTGTGTTCCATGCTGCTGGTGACCACATGATCGCCACGGCGCAGTATGCCGTACAAAGCCAGGTTTAAGGCCTCGGTGGCATTCAGACCAAACACGATACGCAAGGGGTCGTCCACATTGAAAAGCCGGGCTAGGGCCTCACGGGTCTCATAGATTATGCGTCCAGCCTCGATGGACAGGTGATGAGCCGAACGCCCGGGATTAGCCCCCACTTCGGTCACGAAATAAGACATAGCTTCAACGACCCTGGCCGGCTTGGGCCAGGAAGTGGCTGCGTTATCAAAGTAGATCATCTTGAACACCTCAAGGAAAAGAAAGGGAAGGAATCCATCTCTGTATCTCCTTCAGTTGCAATGTAGTCTCGCCAGTAACACCCGCAACTCAAGGAGAGGCAGAACCCAGAGGAAGATTCTAGAAGGTATGTGACGTGGGCTGACCTCGGCTTGAGAGAGCAGGGTCCGGCAAGCTGAGAGCTATGTTAGGCCAAATCTGATGCAGCCCGTGCATCGTGCCGGGGCCTCGGCTTCAGCCCATTCAAGTAGATGGCATCAGGTGATAGAGATCCCACTGCGTCAACCCTGCTCACCTCCTTCCCAGGTCGAAGATTTGACGCCCCCAGAAAGAGGAGCAATCGCCGTCTATTATATCAAACGTCTAAACCGGTGTCAAACCAGCAAGCCCCAAACAGAGCGGGGGCTGAGGGAGATGTGGGGGATACCCTTTGGCAAGCCATTCGATGAACAGAACTCAGGGCAGGCCCTGCGCGCTCCCAAGGCTCTTGCTGCGCAACGCCAAGCCTCCCACTCCCTTGCCTCAAAGCAATAGGCATGATACAATCTGCCCATACTATACATACTGGATTGACACCAAAGAAGCGCGAATGGAGGAAAGGGTCATGGCAAAGATCAGCAAGAGACCTTCTACTTATCTTTATCCAGTGCCGGTGGTTCTGGTGACCTGCGGGACAAAGAAGCCCAACATCATCACCTTGGCCTGGGTGGGGACGGTCTGCTCCGACCCCCCGATGGTAGGCATCGGCGTGCGGCCCGATCGGTACTCCTACTCTCTGATTGAGGAAACCGGCGAGTTCGTGATCAACATCCCTGGAGAGGATCTGCTGGAGGTGACGGACCGTTGCGGTCACGTCTCAGGCCGCGATGTTGACAAGTTCGCCGCCCTTGGTCTCACACCCGAGCCCGCCTCTGAAGTGAAGACACCCCTCATCGCCGAGTGTCCCGTCAATATGGAATGCAAGGTCGTGCAAAAGATATCTCTTGGTGCGCACGACTTCTTCCTGGGACAAATAGTGGCCGTCCATGTGGATGAGGCTGTTCTGGACGAGAAGGGGCGCCGTGTAGACTATGGCAAGGCCAAGCCCTTTGTCCTCACCTTCGCGGAGTATAGGGGACTGGGAGAAGCCATAGGCACCTATGGCTACTCTGTGAAACGATAGGACAGCCCAAGTAGCTTGTTTCTGACAACAGCTATCACTGCTCCAGGGGCTCCAGCTCTCCACAGCGTACGCATCGCCCCCCTATGAACAGATGCTGCCCGTGGACGCCCCTAGGGCAAGGCTTTGGCTTTCTCCTGCCCTCCTCATCACGCTCTTCGTCGAGGAATTCCTCTTCCTCGCCAGGCCCAACCCTTTCATCACCCATCATTTATCCCCTCCCAGCTACATATGCATCGCAGCAATCTGAAAGAATCTCTCTCATAAGTATCCCAGCGCGCTCAACCTGTCCTCAAGCACCTTCTCCTCCTCTTCGCTATAGCCCTTCTCTTCCTCCTCAGGCGCTTTAGGGATGTACCCCAATTCCTCCAACTTGGCGATGATCTCCGCTATGCTTTGTTCAGTGGTTTCTTTGCTCGTGTCAACAACCACCTCAGGGTCTAGAGGTTCCTCGTAGGGGTCAGAAACTCCGGTGAAGTTGTCGATCTCGCCCGCAAGCGCCTTCTTATAGAGACCCTTTACGTCTCGCTCGATGAGTACATCTAAAGGACATCTACAGTACACCTCGACGAAATGACCTATCTCTCGACGCACGAAATCTCTGATCTCTCGATAGGGCGAGATAGCGGAAGCGATGGCTACCACGCCGTTCCGTGAGAGAAGCTTACACACGAAACCGATACGCTTGATGTTCGTGTCCCGGTCCTCCTTGCCGAAACCCAGCCCTTCACTCAGATTAGTACGAATTACATCCCCGTCCAAAACTTCTACGTTCAAGCCTCTATCCCGCAGTATGCGCTCCACCCTGCGGGCCAGCGTCGTCTTTCCAGAACCGGATAGTCCGGTAAACCATAAAGTAAAACCTTGTTGCTCCATAACCGCTAATCTACCCCTTCCGGAGAGTTATGACCTTACCCTGCATGTCTCTAGGCACGGGCAGGCCGAATAGATCAAGCAAAGTGGGTGCTACATCCATCACCTGCAATCCTTCCACCCTGCCCTGACCCTGATGCCTGGGGTCATACATGATGAAGATGCCATGCTGTGCATGGTTGGCATCATCAGGGCCGATGCCGTTCTCGCGGGTACGGATGTCTCCATGCCCCACGCTACCCACGGAACGCCAGGACAAGTTGCCAAAATAAACCATCAAATCCGGGGGGATGTTATGACACTCTCGGTAGACATCCTGCGGCTTATAGGCCACTGTGCCTATGTTAACACCCTTCTCGTCGGTGAGTTGCGATAACTTGTCCGCAATCTCATCCCTGACCTTCTCGTATTCCTCAGCAGGGATGACCCCTTGAGGCTCTCTTCCCTGCACATTCAGAAAGAGGCGGCCGTAATACCCACCGGCACCCCAAGCCATGGTACGGTCCCAGTCGATCTCCACCTTTTCCAAGGGCACGATCCCCTGAGGCTCATCCCTTAAAGCCAGATAACCTTCCCGCCTCAACCACTCATTGATACAGATACCGCCCTCCATATGCTTCGCTCCGTGGTCGGAAACGACGAGTACCACCGTGTCCTCGTCAAGCATATCCAGCATCTCCCCTATCTCTCGATCCAGGTACTTGTAATAATCCTTGATGGCGTCCCGATAGGGGGAACCCGCTTCATATTTGGGATGCTCAGGGTCGAAGAACTTCCAGAACCCGTGATGGATGCGGTCCACCCCTATCTCCACCAGCATAAAGAATTCCCACTCCTTCTCCTGGAGCAGATACTTCGCCACCTTGAACCGTTTCTCGGTCATCTCGTAAATCTGGTGCAAGAGGTGGACTTTGTCCTCCGTGTGAAAATTCTCCACATCCAGCACATACTCTCCGATCAGCGCCTCCACCTCGCCGTTGAGTTCAGGGGGATAGGTGTATTGACTGCCGGTACTGGGGGTAAGAAACGAGGTGATTATGTAGCCATTGGTCGGCTTTATGGGGTAAGTTTGAGGAACCCCCACCAGAATCACGCTCTTGGCTGCACGTGAGAGGATA
>JBFFDV010000067.1:0-11137 GCA_041559215.1 Anaerolineae bacterium
ATAGACGAGTTGCACACTGTGGTGGGTGCGGGCGCGGCCCAGGGTGCCATGGATGCCAGCAACATGCTCAAGCCCATGCTGGCGCGGGGCGAGCTACATGCCATAGGCGCTACCACGATTGACGAGTACCGCCAATATATAGAGAAGGACGCCGCGTTGGAGCGGCGCTTCCAGCCGATCTTGATCGATGAGCCCTCGGTGGAGGAGACCGTCTCCATCCTGCGGGGCTTGAAGGAGCGGTACGAGGTGCACCACGGAGTGCGCATTCAGGATTCGGCGGTCATCGCCGCTGCTACTCTCTCAGACCGCTACATTAGCGACCGGTTCCTGCCGGATAAGGCCATTGACCTGATAGATGAGGCCGCCTCGCGGCTCCGTATGGAGATAGACAGCAAGCCAGCGGAGCTGGACGAGATAGACCGCAAGATCATGCAGTTGGAGATCGAGCGCGAGGCGCTGAAGAAAGAGAAGGATGAGGCTTCCAAGGAGCGGTTGAGGAAACTGGAGAAGGAACTGGCCGAACTCCAGGAGGAGAGCAACCGTATGAAGGCCCATTGGCAACTGGAACGGGATGCGATCCAGGCAATTCGCGAACAGAAGGAGAGGATCGAGCAGACCAAGCTGGAGATTGAGCGAGCTGAGCGCCGTGCCGATCTGGAGCAGGCAGCCCGGTTGCGATACGGCCAGTTGGCCGAGTTGGAAGCGCAGTTGAAGGAGAATGAGGCGCGGTTGCGGGAACTTCAGGCCGACCAGCTCATGCTGAAAGAGGAAGTAGATGCCGAGGACATAGCGGAGATAGTGGCCAAATGGACGGGTATCCCCGTGTCCAAGCTGATGGAGGGCGAGGTGGAGAAGCTGCTGAAGATGGAGCAGCGGCTGCATATACGCGTCGTCGGTCAGGACGAGGCGATCCAGGCTGTGGCCAATGCTGTGCGCCGGGCGCGAGCTGGACTGCAGGATCCGAACCGACCCATCGGCAGCTTCATCTTCTTGGGACCAACCGGCGTGGGCAAGACTGAGTTGGCCAGGGCTCTGGCCGAGTTCCTCTTCGACGATGAGGAAAACATGGTCCGCCTGGACATGTCGGAGTATCAGGAGCGACACACTGTGGCTAGGCTCATTGGCGCGCCTCCGGGTTACATAGGTTACGAGGAGGGAGGGCAGCTAACCGAGGCGGTGCGCAGGAAGCCCTATTCAGTGATCCTCTTCGACGAGATGGAGAAGGCGCATCCGGAGGTGTTCAATGCCTTGTTGCAGGTATTGGATGATGGACGGTTGACCGACGGTCACGGCCGCGTGGTCAACTTCAAGAATACGGTGGTCATTATGACCTCGAACATCGGCAGCCAGTACATCCGTGACCTGGCCGGTGCTGACGAGGAACTGATGCGCACAAGGGTGCTGGAAGCTCTAAATCAGCATTTCCGCCCTGAGTTTCTCAACCGCGTGGACGAGATCATTATCTTCCATTCCCTGTCCAAGGAAGACCTGGTGCAGATAGTGGATATCCAGCTAGGTCATTTGAGGGATCGCTTGGCCGAGCACAAGATAACTCTGCATGTTAGCGATGAAGCCAAGCGGTATCTCGCAGATGAGGGGTACGATCCCGTCTATGGCGCTCGTCCGCTGAAACGGGTGATCCAGCGGGAGATTCAAGATCCCCTGGCCAAAGAGATGCTGGAGGGTAAGTTCCCCGAAGGTGACACCGTCAGGGCGGAACTTCGGGATAGCCGTATAGTATTTGAGAGGGAAAGCGTGCCGGAGCACGTGGCGTAATGCCAGCAGGCTGACATGATACCGCTGGACAGGCAGGAGAGGTATAGAGATATCTATCGCAGCCTGCGACCTGGATACAAGGACAGCGTGGCCCTGTATGCGGAATTGGTGGGGCGATATATCACGCCCCAAGCCAGGGTGCTGGATGCTGGTTGTGGGCGCGGCGGAGTCATCGAACTATATTGGAAGAAGGTGAAGCAGGCGGTAGGGTTGGATGTCGACCTGCCGTCTTTGAGGGAGCACCGTTGCCTGGAGCAACTGGTGGAAGGAGATCTGACGCGGTTGCCCTTCCCACCCGCTTGCTTCGACCTTATCCTGTGTAGCTGGCTGATGGAGCATCTCGCCACACCTGAGGTGGTATTCGGAGAGTTAGCGCGAGTGCTGCGCCTTGGCGGCCATTTGGTGCTGGTGACGCCTAACGCCTGGAACTATGTAACGCTGGTGCAACGGCTGATTCCCGGACGTTCTCAAGAATGGTTGGCGCGCAGGATATATGGACGGGAAGAGAAGGACACTTTTCCTCTAGCTTACCGCGCCAATACTAAAGGTTCCCTCGATGCCAACTTCAGGCGCGTGGGTTTGGTGAATGAGGAGTTTCATTTCGTGGGTGATCCCTCATACATTGCAGGGAACGATCTGCTCTTCAGGGTGGGTGTGTGGTGGGACAGAATTACGGATTGGGGACCGTTGTGTCGTACTAAGGTGCATCTGGTGGCTTCATACGTGAAGGTCTAGTAGTGTTTGTATAGCGATAAAGGCGGGCCCCTGCGAAATAGCTTCTATGAAAGCCGATTTTCTGGTATAATATATATAGATATTAAGAGCAATTATTCCCTCGAAAGAGGTACCATGAGGTAGAAGGAGAAAGTTGTCATGATGCGGTTTGACCGTTTTACCGAGCGGGCTCAGGATGCGATCGCCCGCTCTCAGGAGATATTACAGCGATATGGACATACCCAGTTGGATACGGAACATCTGCTTTTAGCACTGGTGGAGCAGCCAGAAGGGGTCATATCCGAGATATTGACCAAGCTGGATGTGGACATAGACGCTCTGACGCATCGCCTCGACGAGTTGTTGCAATCCACCCGTACGAGCTATCCACCCAGCGGTACTGGGCCAGTGCCAACCCAGTTATTCGTTACTCCGCGGTTGAACAGGCTCATCTATGTTGCAGGTGAGGAGGCCAGACGCTTGGGGGATGAATATGTCTCTACGGAGCACATCTTTCTGGCCATACTGGGTGTGGGAGGAGGGGCAGCGTCCATACTGCGAGAGATGGGTGTGGACAAGGACAAGGCGCAGGGTGTCATCGAGGAGGTACGCGGTGGGCAGAAAGTGACCGATCCCCGCGCCGAAACCAAGTATCGTATCCTGGAGAAGTACGGTCGTGACTTGACCCTGCTGGGTCAGGAGGGCCGGTTGGACCCGGTCATCGGTCGGGAAGAAGAGATCATGCGCTTGATGCGCATTCTCGTGCGGCGCACCAAGAATAACCCAGTCCTCATCGGCGATGCTGGTGTGGGCAAGACGGCCATCGTGGAGGGTCTGGCTCAGAAGATCGTCTCGGACGACGTCCCAGAGAATCTCATCGGCAAGCGGATCGTCGAGTTAGACTTGGGGGGTATGGTGGCTGGCTCCCGCTTCCGTGGCGAGTTCGAGGAGCGGCTGAAGGCAGCCATGGATGAGATTCAACGTTCTAGTGGGGAGATCATCCTCTTTATAGACGAGTTGCAGAACGTGGTGGGTGCCGGTGCTGCCCAAGGCGCGATCGATGCTTCCAACATGATGAAGCCCGCTCTGGCGAGGGGAGAGTTGCAAACCATCGGCACAGCGACCCTAGATGAGTACCGCAACCATATCGAGAGGGACACGGCTCTGGAGCGGCGTTTCGCTCCCGTATATGTGAAAGAGCCCACCGTAGAAGAGACTATCGAGATGCTGCGGGGCTTGCGGGACCGGTATGAGGAGCATCACTGTGTGACGATAACGGACGAAGCGTTAGAGTCAGCAGCCAGGTTGTCCCATCGCTACGTTAAGGAGCGGCAACTGCCTGACAAGGCCGTTGATTTGATGGACGAGGCTGCGGCCAAATTGCGCATAGATATGTATGGCGTGCCACCAGACCTGAAGGAGAAGAAGATCGCCTTGAGGCGGTTGCAAAGTGAGGAAGAAGAGTCTGGGCAGAGCCGGGATTGGGAACGTGCGGCCAGCCTCAGGAGCCAACGTTTGGTGCTTGAGAAGGAATACGAAGAAGAGGTAGCCGCCTGGCGGTGTGAGAAGGGGCTGGACGAGGTAGTGGACGAGGAGGATGTGGCTCAGGTGGTGGCCAGTTGGACGGGCATTCCGGTGAGCCGCATGCTGGAGACAGAGGCCAAGAAGCTGCTGGAGATGGAGGAACGCATCCACGAGCGGATCGTGGGCCAGGAGGAAGCGGTGGCTGCCGCGGCTGATGCCATACGACGAGCCCGCTCTGGGCTCAAGGACCCTCGTCGCCCGATCGGTTCTTTCATCTTCCTTGGCTCGACGGGCGTGGGGAAGACCGAACTAGCAAAGGCACTGGCCGAGTTTCTCTTTGATGATGAAGACGCCATGGTGCGGGTAGATATGAGCGAGTATCAGGAGCGTCATACAGTGTCCCGGCTGATCGGTGCTCCCCCAGGCTACATCGGCTATGGCGAGGGGGGACAGCTCACCGAGGCGGTGCGACGTCGCCCCTATCAGGTCGTCCTTTTCGATGAGATAGAGAAGGCACATCAGGACGTGTGGAATGCCTTGCTTCAGATCCTGGAGGAGGGGCGCATGACCGATGGTCAAGGTCGCACGGTTGATTTTCAGAACACGGTGGTAATCATGACCTCGAATGTGGGCACCAGTTTTACCCAACAGGGTGGGCCCATCGGCTTCCGCACTGGTGACCAGGGCGACGAGAAGGTGGTGACAGATGAGAGGGTGAGGGAGGAATTGAAGAGGACGTTCCGGCCAGAGTTTCTGAACCGTGTGGACGAGATCATTGTCTTCCATGACCTGAGTCTGGATCACATCAGGCAGATCGTCGATCTGCAGATGAGGGATATCCAGGTACGGCTGTCGGAGCATGGCGTTATTATCGATTTGACGGATGGAGCCAGGGACTGGCTGGCTGATGAGGGGTACGATCCCAAGTTTGGCGCTCGTCCCCTGCGACGCACGCTTCAGCGCGAGGTGGAGACGCCTCTGTCCAAGAAGATACTGGCAGGGGAACTGGAGGCAGGCGCTAAAGTGCTAGTAGACGCGGACTCGGAGCATGGGATAAAGTTCGAGACGAAGGGTAAGAGGCAGAAACCCAGGAAGTGAACGGGGCCCTTTCGCCCGTCAACTATGCGGGTAGCAGTAGAGAACGAAGAGGAGGCGCGATGGCCTCCTCTTCGGCGTTAGTATATCGTTCTATCGACTCGTATTGCGCGCTCCATATCACGGATGAGGGCCTGGAAGACCCCTTATTCCTCCGCAAGGCCTGCACCCCGTTCACAGCGGTCACACTCTTTCCGGGGTGTCAGGCCCGAAGTACGCGCCGTCCTTCTCTCGAACCAGGCCCTTCTTGCAATATCTCCGCACCATGCTCATAGCCCGTGATTTGCTCTAGAAGTATAGTCTACAAAATAAATGATGTCAATGTGGGAAGCCCTATGCGAGCGTTGAGATATAGGCCCTGCTCGGGGCATGGCTTGCCCTTCCTTTGGCTTTGAGATATGATTATTTCACTGCGCAGGGTTACCCCAGGAATTCCGACCTTAAATGGCAGGAGAATTATTCCATGCGTGTGCTTTTCATATTGAAGCAGGTGGATTATGAACCTCAAGGTATCTTGCACCTGTCAAGCGTCTTGAAGGAAGCTGGTCACGAGGTCAGGCTGTGTATAGTTGACCAGGAGGACCCCATCGAGGCGGTCATGGAGTTCAAGCCCGGCATAGTTGGCTATAGCGTCACTACCGGGTTACAACGGTATTACTTGGAGTTGAACAGGCGCATCAAGGAAAGATTTGAAGTCTTCTCGGTCTTCGGCGGCCCCCATCCTACCTTTTTCCCCGAGATGATCGAGCAGCAAGGCGTGGATGGCATCTGCATCGGCGAGGGGGAAGGGGCCATGTTGGATCTGGCCGCAGCGCTGCATAATGGTTTGTTGGAGCCCAATATCCCCAACTGGTGGTTCAAGCTGAACGGCGAGGTGGTGCGTAATCCGGTACGACCCTACATCGAAGACCTTGATACCTTACCCTTCCCAGATCGTGAATTGGTTTATGAACAACATCGACCGACGCGTAATAGCAAGATCAAGCACTTCTTCAGCGGAAGAGGTTGTCCGTATGACTGTACCTATTGCTTCAACCACGCTCTCTTCGACATATACAAAGGGTTGGGAAGACGTGTCCGGAAGCGCAGTGTAGATGTCGTGTTGGAGGAGATCGACCACGTGCGAGAGAGATATCCTCTGGCCTTTGTCGTCTTTCTGGACGATACCTTTACCATTCGTGGAGACTGGATGGCAGAGTTTGCAGACAAATACCCCCGTCGTGTCGGTTTGCCTTTCTTCTGCAATGTGCGGGCCAATCTGGTGAGTGAAGAACTGGTGGAAGGGCTACGACAGGCTGGCTGCGTCAGTGTGGGGATGGGCATCGAGGCTGGCAACGACCGCATCCGCAATGAGATATTGCAGCGAAACATGAGCAAGGAGCAGATAGTGAGCGCCTGCGAACTGCTACGGGGAGCAGGGATAAACGCGATGAGCACCAACATGGTGGGACTGCCGACCGGTCGTCTTGCAGATGACCTGGAGACTTTGAATCTCAACATCAAATGTCGGCCGGCCTTCGCTAACGCTTTCATCTTCCAACCCTATCCGCGCACCCAACTAGGGGAGTTGGCTCGCCGCGAGGGGCTGTTGGAAGGCACCTTCGATGACATCTCCTCCTCCGCCTGGGACAGTTCCGTGCTCCGCTTCCCACCAGGTGAGAAGCGTCAGATTGAGAACCTGCAGAAGCTGTTCGCTATCGCTGTGGAATGGCCCTGGCTATTGCCCCTTATCCGTCGCCTGTTGCGGCTGCCCAAGAACAGGGTTTTCTGGTTGGTGCACAAGCTTTGGAAGGGGTACACCATTGCCAGAAGGATTCATCCTGTGCGGCTTTCTCCGAGGGAATATATCGAGTCGGTAAGACATTTCATGAAGCTGGAATAGCGGGAGATAGAAGTCTAGACTGCGACGCCAAAAGGTCAGCCGCTAGCTGAACTCCTGGGCTCAGGAGGACAGATTCACAGCAAGCAAAGGGGAAAGGAGTTGAGATTGATATGCAGGCTTACAAAGTGGGCGATAAAGTCTCGCCTTTTCAAGTGAACAAGCACAAGCTTTGGGGCGAGGTTTTGGAAATACGCCGTTGGGGCAGAGGGTATAGCTGTCATGTGCGCTGGGATCCTGAATTGTGGCGCCTCAATGGGAAAAAGCATCCCCAAGAAGGCTGGTATCCCCAAACCAAGCTCTGGCCTGCAAGCTCTGATTAGCTACATGTGGTGAGGAGATATGTTATGGTAGATAGTAAAGATGTAGCCGTCTTCATAGATTTCGAGAACATATATATTTCGGTGCACAACAGGTATGATGCCAATCCCAACTTCGAGTATGTAATGGACAAGTGCGCCGAATATGGTCGCATCATCATCGCTCGCGCTTATGCTGACTGGTATCGCTATCCCAGAGTGACCAGTGCCCTCTATGCCCACAGCATTGAGCCAATGTATGTCCCCACTTATTACTATGAGCGTGACAAGCCTCATGGCGCCAGCGCCATCAAAAACAGCGTGGACATCCATCTCTGCATTGACGCCATTAAGACCTTATACGGCTATCCTAACATAGGCAGCTATGTATTGGTCACCGGTGACAGGGACTTCATCCCCCTAGTCAATACGATTCGTCAGCACGGCAAATGGGTGGTAGTCATTGGCGTGGGTGGAGCGGCCTCCTCTCATCTGGCCCAAAGTGCCGACGAGTTCGTCCTATACGAGCATCTGATGGATCAGGAGATCAAGGAAGCGCCAAAAGACATTTACGATGCGCTGGTGGAAGCACTTGACCTGGCCCGGCAGCGGGACAATGTATCCACCATGGCTACCTTGAAGCTGCTCATGATGGAGATTCTGGGAGGCTTCGACGAGAAGGAATACAGGGATGCCGAAGGGAAGCCTTTCACCAAGTTTAAGGATTTTGTCAAGGAGGCGGAGCGGCGGGACGTGGTACAGGTTTTCACCAGCGGGACGGTCCACGAGGTCTTTTTGCCAGGAGAGGATCCTTACGCGCTCAGTCACTTTGTTTCAGAGGTGGTCTCTGAGGAAGAGGAGCCTGTAGGTGGGGTAGGTCCCCGGGAGTGGAGGATATTTCGTGACATGATGCGGCAGTTCGACGAGCCTGTCCGCTTCGTGCAGATATACAACGCCCTGCGTGGGTTGCGCAACACCGAAGTGATAGACCTCTCCAATGCCGAGATAAGGGAGGTGATAAAAACGGCCATCCGCGAGGGCCTCTTGACGCGCACCACCAGAGGCGCTCACGGCTATTATCAACGAGACCCGGGCTGTCCGTTGCCATCCGCTGGATAGCTGTAAATGACTGCCCTCATATTGTTAGTGATCGCCGCCATGGGGTACCTATTGGGCTCTTTCCCTTCCGGAGTTGTGGTAGTGAGGTTCTGGAAGGGGGAAGACCTTAGGAGGATGGGCAGTGGACATACTGGCGGTAGGAATGTGCTACGGGCGGCCGGTTTGATACCTGCTGTCATCGCTGTCCTCGGCGATGCTGCCAAGGCTATCCTGGCGGTCAAGCTGGCCGAGATATGGGGTCCTCAACCTTGGGCGGTGCTCGTCGCCGCCACGACGGTGGTCATTGGGCACTGTTGGCCCCTTTACACCCGTTTTCAGGGCGGTATGGGGTTGGGAAGCGCCTCCTTCATTCTCCTCTACCTGAGCCCTCTTTCAATGATCATTCTGGTGGTGGCCTGGCCTTTGTGGTACCTGGTCTTTCGGCAGCGCTATCGGGCCGCTGCGGCAACGGCACTCACCGCACCCTTGGCGCTTTGGGTCACGGGGAACCCTGCGTCCAGAATAGCTCTTGGCTTTATGATGGGCATTGTGATCTTCATCAGACATATCCCCAGCTTGAAGTGATCTCAGGGCTCTCGACTCGCATCAGGGTTGAACCACGATGCAGGCAGTCGCCTGGAAGAGCTAGGTCGTCAAATCCGACTTATACTCCAAATCGCCTAACTCGTAGAGGATAGCGGTCGCCGCTACCAGACCAGCGGTCTCCGCACGGAGGATGCGGGGACCCAGTGTGATGGGCACGGCGCCATAACGGTGAGCGTGAGCTAACTCCTGAGAGGTGAAGCCTCCCTCAGGCCCGAGGAAGAGATTATTTGAAATCGGGGGCTGCTCTGCGGCCCTGAGGATAGAGCCTAGGCTTTGCTCCCTCTCTTCTTCCCAAGGGATGAGGGTCAGTCCTCCCCGTGCCGCCTCCTCACACGCGACAGAGAACATCATGGCTGCGCGCAAGTTGGGCAAACGACCACGACGAGATTGTTCGGCCGCTTCCATGAGGATACGCCACCATCTTTCCATCTTGGTCTTACTTATGTCCTCCAAGCTGCCGATGATGCAGCGCTCGGAGATCATGGGCACCAAGCCCACCAGCCCCAACTCCGTCCCTTTCTGGAGCACCCACTCGAACTTAGTCAGCTTAAGCAGGGCCTGATAGAGCGTGATCTTAGTCCGGGGTTCCCCGGTGGCCAGGCCCTTGTGCACGACCTGACCTTCTATTCGTTGACTCGATACGCTGGTTATCTCCGTCTGGTGTTCCCAGCCGGAGTTGTCTAGTAAGATTATGTGGTCTCCGGCTTTCAGGCGTAGCACGTTCCTTAAACGGTGGACCAGGCGGCCGGTGATGGTGACTTTCTCTTTCTCCAGCCAGGAGGCGGGGACGAAGAAACGGTGCATGATCATACTCCCTCGTATTTGGAACACGATCCATTTGGCGGCCGGAGCTTAACCCCACACAAAGTGACCCAATCCTCTTCCTGATATCGAGCGGTCATCCGTATCCCGCACTTCTTGAACACAGCTCCTAGCATGGTTTCGGCCCCCTCGACAATCCCCCCAACGATGAGCCACCCATCTGGTTTGAGGTGAGAAGTCAGGCCTTTCTCCATCATTTCAGCGATGACCTCGGCCAGGATGTTGATAGTGATTCCATCGAAGAGGGGGCGAGAGGTCTCGGTCAGATATGCCAACGATCCACTCTGCACCTTCACCGCGCCTGCCAGGCCATTGAGAGAGACGTTGCCGCGAGCTATCCGGATGGCTACCGGGTCGTTGTCCAGGGCAAGGACGCTGGCTGCTCCCAACCTGGCAGCAGCGATAGCCAGGATTCCGGAACCAGTCCCCATATCCAGCACTCCATCTCCGACCCTGAGGTGCTTCTCGAGGCAAACCAGACACATGCGGGTCGTCGGGTGTAAGCCCGTGCCGAACGCCATTCCCGGCTCCAGGTCTATGACTATGTCATCTTCGGCGGGGGAGAAATCCTGTTCGGCGAGCTTGAACACGAGGTTTTGTCCGATGCGCTGGGGTCGGAAATAGGCTTTCCAGGCGTTAGCCCAGTCCTGCTCCTGCAACTCTTTGAACCGGGGGGTTAACAGAGGGTAGAGCTTGGCCAGATCAGAGAGGCCCTCCTTGATCGGGCCACGTCTTTCATTGGCGTTACTGTTCAAGGGCAGATAAGTCTTGATCGTGATAGGAGGGGGGATATCACTGTGGGCTCTGTCTATATCGAGGAAGATCCGTTCCTGGACCGCGCCGCCTTGGCCATATTGGTCAAACAGTTCACAGACCAGCTTGGCCGTTTCCTCGTCTTCAACCTGGACGCTTATCTCCAGCCAGTTCAATCCTACCTCAAGACATCCTTCAGGCGATCGAAGAACCCTTTCTCTCCTTGCGGAATGACCTCCTTGCCCAAGGTTTTGCTCAACTGCTCCAATAGTCGGCGCTGCTCAGGGGTGAGTTTCTTCGGTGTCACCACATAGACCGTGACCAATTGGTCTCCTCGTCCTTCACCTCTCAGGTAAGGCACTCCCTTGTTGCGCAGGCGGAAGGTCTCACCAGTTTGAGTACCTGCTGGTATGCGGAGCTTCTCGGTGCCATCCAGGGTGGGCACCTCTAGCTCGTCGCCCAGAGCCGCTTGAGCCACGTTCATGGGCAGTTCCAGGAAGACGTCGCTGTTTTGCCTCTTGAAGTAGGGGTGTTTTCGCACAGAGATGACGACATACAGGTTGCCAGCCAT
>JBFFDV010000068.1:0-11122 GCA_041559215.1 Anaerolineae bacterium
AGTAGCTCCGGTGTTAGATTAGAGTAGGTTGGCCCTACGGGGGGAACTTAGAGCAAGGGAGGAGGCGAGTGTTCTAAACGGCGCTGATCGTGTTCGCTGAAATGGCGAACGGTCGGCGCTATTTTCGTTCTGGATAGGGTACGACCCCGGGCGCTACAACCCAGGACCCCGCAGCGGCACGTTGTCGTACGCGGTCAAAATGAAAACCAGCCAGGGGGCCGGTTCTGTTTCGGAAAAGAAGATGGCTCCGCCCAGTCATAGGGGACCAGCGGAGCGGTGACGCCCAGCGAACTCAGCGCCTAGCGCATTTATTATCCTACAGGCAGTTTCCAAATCTGTCAAGTTTGTGTTGGGAGCGGCTTGCGCAGCAGTTAGGCCCAAGCTGCAATTTGTAGGGGGGAATAGAGGACGAGGGGACACCCCTCGTCCTCCCCGGGCTTTTGCCGCGCAACGCCCTACTATGGGCTTACACAGCAATTGGGCGCAAGCCCTAAGATACAGGGGTATGAAGGAGACGAGGGGGCACCCTTCGATGAACAGAGCTCAGGGCAGGCCTCTCGTGCTCCCCGGGCTTTTGCTGCGCAACGCCGTACTATTGGAGTCACCCAGTGGGTACCAACCATGATGGGCACCCTCGGGGGAGTTGGCATCGCGTACTGGCTGCGGGGCCGCACCGAGAGAAGCGAGCGCAGATGTCGGCGATAATGGAGCTGGCGAAATGCGGGGCTGAACCACGAACTGAATAGCGCTGAAGGCGCTCACATCTTTAGACTGGACAACGCCGAAGAATTAGCACTCATCGCTCAAGGGATCGGCGCTGGAGTCATCCGAGGGCCTGTTGATTATCCAGATCGCGACGGAGGGTTTGATATCGGGGAAGTGGACGCACTAAAAGACGGTCTAAGAACGCCTGATTGAGTTTGGCCCAGAACATCGCGGTAGTGGTACGGCTGCGATATGGTAAAAGGGTTGAGAGAGGGATAGAGGTACGTCAAACCTGTAACGTTTTGACCAGTTATTCGTTATAGATTGTAGAGTGTGTCTTGTTTAGCATGACAGAGAGTGTAACGAATAGGTGCTGCAACAAGAAGGAGCCCATTGGTAACACAGCATCCGGTAGTTCTCAGCCGCGTGGCGCAGATTTTCGATATTCTCTTGTAACATTTTGACCAATGCTTCGTTATATATAGTGAAGAACGTCTGAGTCTGATACCAAACACGTAGTCTTTGTGGTGCTGCTTACAGCAGAGGAGGAAGGGAGAGGTATAAGAAGCGCTGCTTGTTCTCGCTAAACGGGGGGGGGAGCAGGTGGCGCTTGTGGTGTTTAATGTTATCCCGGAGGCGATGAACTGGGGGCTGTAATGTGGTCACTTGGTCCCCAGGGAGCCAGTAGTGAAACCGGCCGGAGATGCGGTCGGCTTTTGTATTATTATTCACAGATATAAACTGGTCTCGGCCGGTGGCGGCCGACCGAGATCGTGCACTTGGGGCGCGCGGCACCCTTTGTGCTATTCATATTATGGCACAGAAGTGCGCGGCGCGCAAGCCGCGCGCCCCAACTAGTTTTGAAGGGAGGTAATTAGGAGAGGCCAATTAGCCTGTAACGTTTCGACTGGCGATTCGTTATAAGATGCAAAGAGCATAAACTGCCATCACAAGATATTACAAGTGGGCGCTCTGCGGAGAGACTAGTTCAAGAGACAGCATCGGGTGATCTTCGTCCCGATCGCGTGACTGAGAGCACAGGGGAGGAACTCAGAGGCGTAAAGAGCGCTGCTTGTTCTCGCTAAAAGGGGGGAGTAGTTGGCGCTTGTGGTGGTTAATGTTAGCCCGGAAGCGATGAACTGAGGGCCGTAATTTGGTCACTTAGCCCTCAGGGAGCCAATAGTGAAACCGGCCGGAGATGTGGTCGGTTTTTGCATTATTCACAGATAATAGGTTGGTCTCGGCCGGTGGCGGCCGACCGAGACCGTGCACTTGGGGCGCGCGGCACCCTTTGTGCACTCTTATTAGAGCACGCAGGCTCGCTGAGGTCAACGTGGCGAGGCCAATGGTCCTTAACGCTTGACTTCTAGGCAAGGAGCCCGTTCCACAGTGGGCTCCCTTGGGAGGGGCGCGTTGGAGAAATCATGCCCCCCTGTCGCAGCGGCTGTGCTGACGGACGTGATGTGATAGTACCGTCATCCATAAAGGGTGAGAACGCGGACTGTGTCTGCCTCAACCCAACCAAATCCTAACTTTTCCAACTGAACTCAATAACAGTGCCAACCATATCCATCGGTTGGGGGCTATCGTTTTATGATACTATCATGGTGGCAAATTTGTTCTGGCAAGTCACAGATATAAGTTGGTCTCGGCCGGTGGCGGCCGACCGAGACCGTGCACTTGGGGCGCGCGGCACCCTTTGTGCATGTCTATTTTAGCACAGGGGCTCGCTGTGCGCAAGCCCGGCAGTTCCAAGTAGTTGTGAAAGGAGGTGATGAGGAGAAACTGATCCAAGAGAAAGAAAGGCAAGGTTCTTCCGTGGCGGCGAACGACCTTGCCTGAGTAAGTGCTGGTGACCAAACCTCAAATAAGAACTAGGAGGGGACAATAATAATGAGAAATAGAACAAAGGTTACAATTCTTGCCGTGTTGGCTATGCTCGTGATCGCCGTGGTCGTCGCTGTGCAGCCGGTGTTGGCCTGCTACGAGGGCTGCACGCCGGGTTTCTGGAAGCAGGAGCAGCACTTCTATGCCTGGCCGGACGCGCTGTGCGTGGACACTGATAAGGCACCGCCGAACTGGACATTCTATAAGCCCATAGCGGAGTGCACCGGCGACATCGTGCCACTCGGCGTTCCGCCCCAGGACTACCTGGTCCAGGACCTGTTCACCATCCCAGGCTGCTTGCTTACAAACGGTGACCTCGATCTTAACGAGGATGGGTATCCTGACACCCTGCTCGATGCGCTGAACTACCAGGGCGGCGATAGCGTCAAGGAGAAAGCCGAGATCCTGCTGCGCGCGGCTGTGGCGGGGGTGCTCAACGGGATGACCATGCTGCATCAGGCGCCTGGGCCAATCGTCACTAAGGTTGAGGCGGCCCTTAACAAGGCGTGCGATACCGGTAACTTCAACACGCTGCTCTACTGGGCAATGGAGTTCGACCGGCAGAACAACCAGTACTGCGTGTTCAGCCCAGACGGCATCAACTATTGGTAAGCTTGCCAACGGACATCGCAGGGCGATGGCCTATGGGCCATCGCCCTGCAACAGCTGCTCTAGCTTCGATCGGTTAGTGCCCGTTATGGAACTCATGGAGCAGTATCCCGCTGGCTTGCTGGCCCGCTCTGGCGCCTATGTACGGCTGGCCTGTTTTGGTGGCTCCGAAGTTGGCGTCAGCGCGATCGGGCCAAGACGACGGGGTAAAGCTGTGAGTCGGCCCTTAACTTCCAAGACGCCAACTAGATAATGAGTAGAGAGGCAGAGAAACGGCTAGGAGTTGGCTAATCGGTGTAACGTTCTGACAGTTCGTCCGTTATATGAGGAAACGAGACACGGAGAGGTGTATGCAGCGCCGCTCGTTTTTGCCAGAAAAGAGGGGGGGACTGGCACTGTAGGTGTTCCATATGATTCCGGAAGCGATGAACTGGGGGCCGTAATCTGGTCACTTGGCCCTCACGGAGCTAGTAGTGAAACCGGCCGGAGGTGTGGCCGGTTTTTGTGTAAAGGGATAAGGCATCGTTAAGAAAACAGAAGATCGGATGGAGAGGATCTAGTCCACAAAGAGTTACCCAGCCTCAAAGCAGATTGAGGAACTGTTATGTCCAAAAGGCGCAGAGTATTAGTTGTAGCTTGGGATGGTGCAACCCTGGATCTATTGGCTCCCTGGTGCGAGGAGGGCAGACTGCCAACCCTCAAGAGGATGATGGTTGAAGGCACTCACGGAGAGCTGGTATCAACCTATCCGCCCCTCACCGGTCCAGCGTGGACCTCTTTCATGACGGGGAAATCTCCTGGCAACCACGGGGTCTTCGAATTCTTCCGGCGTAGGGGGGGGAGCTATAGTCAGACTCTGAATAATCCCTCTTCCAACGATGGCAGAACCCTCTGGAGGTTGCTCAGCGATGCCGGCAAGAAAGTGGGGGTCATGAATGTGCCCCTCACCTACCCACCGGAAGAGGTAGATGGGTTCCTCATAAGCGGACTGCTCACTCCTCGTGACTGTGATAACTGGGCATATCCTCAGTCTCTCATTGAGGAGTTGAGGGAGAATGTGGGCATATACCTGATTCATCATGACGAGAAGTATACCAAGAGCAACGTGGAGAACCTTCTCGCGGAGCAATATGCGATCCTTGCCAGCAGAACCGAAGCTGCACTCTATCTGATGAAGGCCAAGGAATGGGATCTGTTCATGGTTCACTATTACGGGCCGGATCGCATGACCCATGAGTTTTGGCACCTCCTGGATCCCTCACATCCGCAGCATGATCCCCAGGAATATGAGAAGTTCGGTAACGTAGTGTTGACCTTCTTTGAGAAGCTAGACGCCGACCTGGCCAAGTTGATAGCTCAGTTGGATGAAGATGATGTCCTGATCTTGATGTCCGATCACGGCATGGGGAAAGTCACCAAGTTCATCAATATCAATGCTTGGCTGCTGGCAGAGGGGTTCATAAACCTGAAGAGGGATTTCATTTCGAGATGCAGATATGCCTTGTTCCGCCTTGGCTTCAACTACTACTCCCTGGGACAGCTTGTACTGAGGTTGGGCTGGGGTAAGCAAGCCATACGTATGGGTCGAGGGAGGCGTCAGGAATTGCAGGAAAAGGTCTTCTTCTCTCTTCACGATGTGGACTGGTCGAGGACAGAAGCCTACTCTATGGGCAACTATGGACAGATCTTTGTCAACCTCAAGGGGCGCGAACCTCAGGGGTGTGTTAACCACGGCGCTGAGTACGAAGAAGTTCTGCATAAACTGACCGACAAGCTGTACAGTCTTGTCGACCCGGAAAGCGGTGAAAAGGTAGTAGAGAAAGTACTCCGCAGAGACGAGGTATACTGCGGTAAGTACATCGAACAAGCTGCCGATCTGATGTTTTTGACCAGAGATATGGATTACAAAGCCCTGGGCTTATCTGATTTCAATTCGCCGCGGATTCTTGAACCGGTTTTCGGATGCACCGGAAATCACAGAATGAACGGCATGCTGGCTCTTAGAGGGAGGCAGGTCATAAGGGAAAACGCGGTGCTCGAGAGCGCGGCGATCCAGGACATTGCCCCAACCATACTCTATATACTGGGAGTGCCGATACCTGGAGAGGTGGACGGAGTAGTTTTGAACGAGGTTTTCACCCCTGATTTTCTGGGGGAGCACCAGGTGAAGTATGCAGACCTGGAGGGTCGAGCTCCAGTGCCCGAGGGTAGAGTTCCAGTGCCTGAGGGTAGAGCCTACTCTCCAGAAGAGGAGGAAGAGCTTGCTAGGAGGCTTAAGGGTCTCGGGTATGTGTGATGATCCCGAGGGATAGCGGAAAGGAGGGAGCTGATGGAGAATGGCGACAGGGTATTGATTGTCATGCCTGCATTCAATGAGGAAGAGAACATAGGCGGCGTGATCGCTGATGTGCGACGAGCCGTACCTTTCGCCGATGTCCTGGTGGTCAATGACGGCTCTTCAGATGCGACAGAGACCATGGCCAGGCGAGCGGGGGTCAAAGTGATCTCGCTACCCTTTAACCTGGGATATGGCTCCGCTCTGCAAACGGGATTCAAATATGCATTGGGGCAGGGCTATGAGTACGTCGTTCAAGTGGATGCCGATGGTCAACATGAACCCAGGTGCATAGCTGACCTGATTGACGAGGCTCGAAAGGAAAAGGCCGATGTGATCCTAGGTTCACGCTTTCTCGGCCCATCCAATTTCAGACCTGTATTTCTCAGGAAGCTCGGAATCCTTCTGTTTAGAGTTATCGTCTCCGTTGCTGTTAGGCGGAGAATTTCCGACCCCACCTCGGGTTTTCAGGCTCTCAACAAGAAAGTCCTAAAGCTTTATGCTACTGAGGTCTATCCTGTTGATTTTCCAGATGCGGATGTGCTGATCATGCTGCACCGGACTGGATTCAAGGTAAGGGAGATCCCAGTAGTCATGTATCCCGATAATGGCACATGCAAATCCATGCACAGTGGTTTGAAGCCGCTCTACTATGTCTTTAAGATGCTGCTCTCCATAATGGTAACGATGATGCGCAAGGAGAAGTATGTGAGGGGCGAGTAGTCAATGGAAATGAAACCTCGCTTCGTAGGCTTGATCCTCAGTCTAGTATTGGTGGTCTTGGTTATCGAGCTCGTTAGGCGCCGCAAGCTTCGTGAGGAATACTCGTGGCTATGGTTGTCGCTCGGCGTCGCGATGTTTATCCTGGCCCTATGGCCTGCTCTACTGGGTTTCATCACCGACCTGATAGGGGCAGTGGTGCCTACATCCACCCTGTTCTTCTTCGGCCTGATCTTCGTGCTCTTCATCAATATACAATTCTCTATGGAAATCTCCAGGTTGAGCAACCGGGTGAAGGACCTGGCTCAGCACATAGCCCTGCTTGAGACCCAACTCGAGGAGGCTCAGACTTCACGGGGAGATCAGCCTGAGAGAGTGCGCGAGGAGGCTCAGGCGATGCATGGCGATCAACTCGAGGGTTTGCTCGAGGAGGTTCAGGCTTTACAGGGTGGCCGTAAAGGAGCGAATTAGCGTCAAGGATTGCAATGATAATCAACGGTCTTTCGGTCGATCTGGAAGATTGGTATCAAGGTCTTACTAGCACGAGCCGCATCCCTGAGGCGTGGCCGACATTCGAGAGCCGCGTCGTGGAGAATACCAATCACTTGCTGGACATCCTGGCAGAGCATGAGGTGAGGGCCACCTTTTTTGTCCTGGGCCGCGTAGCAGAGGATTTTCCAGGGCTCATTGCACAGATTCAGGAAGGGGGCCATGAGCTTGGCGTTCATGGCTACTATCACCGTGCAGTCTCTCAACTAACTCGTGATGAGTTCGCAGCGGAGATCGACCGTGCGATCACGGCCCTTGAGCCGATAATCGATGAACCAGTCATTGGCTATCGGGCGCCCATGGTCTCGATTAACAAGGACTGTCTCTGGGCCCTGGAGGTGCTGAGGGACAGAGGATTCGAGTATGACAGCAGTATCTTCCCTACCAAGAACATGTTGTATGGCCAGTATGATGCACCACGGTTCCCTTACCATCCCATAGCAGGCGATTCGATTCTGGAATTACCGCTCTCAACGGTCAGCATCATGGGGCTGAAGATACCCATTGCCGGTGGTTTTTATCTCCGGACACTCCCCTACTGGTTCATCAGGTGGGGGATCAAGCGCATCCATAGCGAGGGGCAACCGGCGATCATGTACATGCATCCCTGGGAATTCGACTTGAAGCAGCCGAGGATAAGGGTTACACCGCGAGAGCGAATAACTCACTATCATGGTCGACACAGTCTAGAGGGAAAACTGCATCTTTTGCTTCAAGAGTTCCACTTTGCACCGCTGAAGGAACTGCTGGGGATAGTAAAGGAAGATTGCAGGTGAGGAGCTTGTGCAAGGGCGAGCCGGGGGGAGCGCAAGAATGTTAGAAGTTGTGGAACTGCGTGAGAGCGACGAGCCCGATTGGGATGAATATGTGGAACATGCCCAAGATGCGTCTCCCTATCAGCTGATCAGCTGGAAACGGGTGATGGACAAGATATACGGGTATCCCTCCCATTATCTTATGGCCAAGAGAGGCGGGCACATCGAGGGCGTTTTGCCGCTGTTTGAACTCAAGAGCAGAATAATCGGCCATTCGCTTACCACACCACCTGGCGGGATCTGTGCGGAAAGTGAAGAGGCAGCCGTAGCTTTGGTCCAAAGGGCCAAAGAGCTCACCGCTGACCTAAAAGCTAAGTACCTCGCTCTCAGGGACTGCCCGAAGGAGTGGAATAACGGCCTAGTGTCGGTTCGCGAGCATTACACTATGATCCGGGATTTGCCCGTGCAGACCGATGAGCTTTGGAAGAGCCTAGATAAGAGGCTACAGCGGCACGTTAGGCTCGCCCGAAACGGTGATCTCCAGGTCAGCTTGGGTGACGGGGAATACCTCGACGACTTCTATGCTGTGTACAAGATCTTCCTCAGGGATATAGGCACCCCTACTTTCGGCCGAGCACTAGTGCGCAATGTTGTAGAAGAATTCGGCGACAAGCTGCTGATCTGCTGTGTCCGGTGGCAGGGGCACCTAATAGGGGCATATAGCGCGTTTCTTTTCGGGGACGCCATCCTTGGAGCCTGGGGAGGATCCGTGCACAAGTATCTGGATCGCCGTCCTAATCATATGATCTACTGGACATACATGCAATACGGATGCGAACACGGATTTAGGCGCATCGATTTGGGCCGAAGCCGAAAGGGATCAGGGCATTATCAGTTCAAGAAGGGGTGGGGAGCTCAGCCTCGGCCCCTATATCAGCAGTACTACTTGAATGGGATCTCTCAACCGCCGGCCGTGGGTCGCAGTCTGGAAGACAATGCTAGATATCGCCTTTTTGTCAACCTTTGGAGGCGACTGCCTCTGGCGCTGAGCGAGGCCCTGGGCCCTCAGTTACGCAAAATGGTTCCTTTTGGTTAATCAGTAGCGGCGGCAAGAATGCGGGTTCTATTGACTAGTTCCTGGTCGGGACGCCAGGAAAGGCCCATCTTTCCTTTGGGGCTGGCGCACTTAGCGAGCTGCCTCAAAAAGCATCAGGTTATCTGTGTTGACGTAAATGTCGTGCGAGACCCTTGGTCAGAACTCGCCAATGCGATTCGTGATTTTCAACCCGAGGTGATTGGCATCTCATTAAGAAATATAGACACGACTCAAGCTCACGATGTGTTTTCCTACTGGCTGCCTTTTGCCAAAATGGTGAGATGGCTGGGCGCTCAAGCGCCAGACATTCCCGTGATTGTTGGCGGTACCGGCTTTTCACTCTTCCCCGAAGAGATTATGCGGCGACTTCCTGAGATCGAATTAGGCGTATATCTGGAAGGCGAAGAGAGCTTTCCCGAACTGCTGGATAACCTCGATAACCCGCACTTGGTACGAGGTATCTTCCACCGCCAGAACGGGGAGGTGATCTTCACTGGCCTAAGGCCCCCTCCCAATCTAGACGACCTCCCACTTCCCCAGAGGGACGTCTGGGACCTGCCTTCCTATCTCAAGGAGCCTTCCCAGCTGGGTGTTCAGACCAAGAGAGGATGCTGCTTCGGGTGCATTTACTGCACATATCCTCTCCTATCAGGCAAGAGAGTCCGAGTGCGACGCCCCCAGGCAGTGGTGGATGAGATAGAGTCGCTGGTTGACCGCTATGGTGTGCGAAGGATATTCTTTGCGGATGCAATTTTCAGCTTCCCATCAGACCACGCGAAGGCAATCTGCCAGGAGATCATTGACAGGGGGCTCGATATTAAGTGGCGGGGCTATTGGCGAGAGAAAGACTTAGACGCGGAGCTTGCCTCGCTTGCCCACCGATCCGGATGTGACCGCTTCCAATTCTCGCCAGATGGCTTTAGTGACGCCAGCCTGGAGCAGCTTGGCAAAGGCATGCGTTTGGAGGAAATCAAGGCAGCGTACTCGGTGTTGGCCAGGATCAAAGATGCGCGCTTTGAGATTGCATTCCTGTTCAACTACCCGGGTGCAAGGTGGAAGGACCTACTTGACCTGGCTGCTCTTGTACTGGAGTTGAAAATCAAAAATAGGAACTTCTTGTTCCCACATGTCACTAATATCAGGATATACCCCCATACCGAACTGCACAAGCTAGTAACGAAGGAGAAGTACATCCGCCTAGATGATGATCTTCTTTTGCCAGTCTTCTATGACCCTTTCCCGTTAAACATGATTAGCGTACTCATCAGAGGGCTCTATCGGTCCGCACGCATGATGGGTCGGCTGCGAAGAGAAGTGGGCCAGAGGAGAATCATTGGCGGTGGTCGCTGGGGTCTTAGGTGGGTCAGACACTATGATCGTGTCAAGGAATGAGCAGAGAGAAGGATGCGGTGCGCAGTCCCACAAAGGGACTCGAGTCGCTAGAGACTTGACTCGTGGGGCTCAAGATGCCAGTCGTCGAGTCGGATGCCGCCACTCCAGATCTCACTCAACCTCGGACTCTGTCCAAATTCGCTCGCACCCTGGTGGAAGGAACACTTTGTTGATAGAGCCATGCAGGAGTTAGCAGTCAGACCCTGGAGGCACTCTGTCGCCCAGGTACTGTGTATAACCCATATAGTGAATCACCCCGCAGTAGGCTGGCGGGAGGAATGGCTACAGTAGTGAAACACGAGGCATGTTAGTATGAAATCTGTTCTTGTCACTGGAGGGGCTGGTTTTATCGGCTCACACATTGTGGACGCTCTTGTGGCGCGAGGGCACCATGTGCGTGTCTTGGACGCATTGGTTCCGCAGGTGCATGGCAGCGGTGCGACTGAGCCAAAGTATCTACCCGAGTCAGTAGAGTTCATCCGAGGCGATGTCACAGACGTCGAGGCTTGGCGAAGGTCGCTGGAGGGGATGCAGGTGATCTATCACGAGGCTGCCGAGGTAGGCGTCGGGCAGTCCATGTATGACATTGTGCGCTATATGCACGCCAACACACTCGGCACGGCTATCATGCTGCAGTTGCTGACCAGCGATGATTATCCTATCGAGAAGCTCATCGTTGCCTCTTCCATGTCTATCTATGGGGAAGGAGCGTACAGCTGCTCGGCTTGTGGCCCGGTGTTTCCTCGTCTCCGCTCAACCGAGCAACTCTCTGGCCGACAGTGGGAGATGCTTTGTCCAAGCTGTAACCAAGCGGTGACTCCGGAACCGACCGCCGAGGACAAGCCTCTCTTCCCCACTTCGATCTACGCCATCTCCAAGCGCGATCAAGAGGAGATGTGTCTCACGGTGGGGCGGGCTTACGGTATCCCCACTGTGGCTTTGCGCTATTTCAACGTGTATGGGCCCCGTCAGGCCGTTTCGAATCCGTATACAGGCGTGGCGGCGATTTTCAGTTCCCGTTTGCTTAATCGGCGACCACCGCTCATATTCGAAGACGGGTTACAAAGCCGAGAC
>JBFFDV010000069.1:0-11082 GCA_041559215.1 Anaerolineae bacterium
CCCTATAAACAGGTATTGGCTCAAAACGCTGACGAAAGCATCACGAGCATGATAGGAGACGCATTATTATTTTACCACATAATTGAGAAAAGTGCAAGAATCGAGAATGGAGGCGTTGCGCAGCAAAAGCCCGGGGAGCACCAGGGGTGTCCCCTCGTATCCTTCATATCTCTGCATCTTGGGTCTTGCGCCTAATTGCTGCGCAAGCCCATGGAGCAATATGTCTAGCCGCTTTGGGTAATATCCGTTATAATAATACCTGTGCGATCGGACCTGAGTGTAGAAATCTGTACCAATGCCCAGGGGTTCCTTGCCCTGGAAAGAGAATGGAATAGTCTGCTCAAGCAGAGCAAGACGGATACTATCTTCCTCACCTGGCAATGGCAGAAAATCTGGTGGGACTTCTTCGGCCAGGAAGCCCGGCTATCCATACTGATCGTGCGCGATGGAGAGGGCTTGATAGGCCTTGCTCCTTTCTACGGTCTACCCAGCGACGACGGTGCGAAAACGCTTCGCCTCATCGGCGGAGTCGAGGTGTCCGATTATCTGGATATTCTTGTAGCCAGCGGCAGGGAAGACAGGGTGTACGAGGCGCTGTGGGAATTCCTGACTCACGAGAACGATTACCCCTGGGACATTATAGATCTACACAACGTCCCTGCCACCTCACCTACTTTAAGAGCGTTACCGACCCTTGCTCGAGACACAAGAGAGCTTCAGGTAAGTATGGAGGTCGAGGATGTGGCCCCCATCATCAACCTGCCCCCAAGCTGGGAAGAGTATCTCTCCCTTCTGGGTAAGAAACAGCGTCACGAGGTGCGTCGCAAGATTCGCAAAGCCAACAACGAAGCGGTGGTCCGCTGGTATTACGTACGGGATGAGAAGGCAGTTCAGGCTGAGATGGAAGATTTTGCTGAACTACACAAGAGGAGCGCTCGGCAGAAAAAGGCCTTTATGGATAGAAAGATGCAAAGCTTCTTCCAAGCAGTAGCTCGCACCACCTTCGAGCAAGGCTGGTTGAGACTATATTTCCTGCTGATCAATGAACTCAAGACAGCTACGACGCTTTGCTTCGACTACAACGATTCCATGATGGTTTATAACTCCGGGTACGACCCCCAACTTTATCCTTCGTTGAGTACAGGCACCGTCCTCCTCGCCTATTGTATCCAGGATGCGATACAGAACGGGCGCAGCGTCTTCGATCTCTTGCGTGGTGGCGAGGATTATAAATACCGGCTTGGCGGGCAAGATACGCAGGTCTATAATCTGATGATCAGTAGATGAGGTAGAGGTGATGTATCGTGTGGTCATGCTAAGCATACACACCTGTCCGCTGGCAACCCTAGGGGGCAAGGAAAGTGGCGGTATGAATGTATACGTCCGAGACCTCGGCCGTGCATTGGGACGTCGGGGTCTGATGGTGGATGTCTTCACCCGCTCACAGGATGCGAACGTCCCCTCGATTCGCGAGCTTGGACTCAACGCGCGCGTCATACACCTGAAGGCTGGACCGGAAACACCCTACGATAAGAACATGGTTTACGATCATATATCGGAATTCACCGAAAACTTGAAGGAGTTCGCTAGCCAAGAGAATATCGCCTATCATCTCATTCATAGCCATTATTGGCTCTCAGGTTTAGTGGCTCGACAGTTACAGAGGGACTGGAAGGTCCCCGTGATACAGATGTTTCATACTCTGGCGCACCTGAAGAACCAAGTAGCCAGAAGCGCATCAGAATGGGAGAGTCCGCGGCGCATCGAAGCCGAGCGAGAGATCATGAGCTTCGCCGACCGCCTGGTTGCCGCCAACCCCCTTGAGAAGGCCCAGATGATCTGGCTCTACGGCGCCCACCCAGCCAAGATAGAGGTGATCCCTTGTGGCGTTGATCTGAGCCTATTTCATCCCCTACCCCCAGAAGAAGCGAAAGCCTATCTGGAGATGCCACAGCACCATAAGATGGTGCTGTTCGTGGGACGGATAGAGCCTCTGAAGGGAATAGATGTGTTGATAGAAGCGATGGCTCTCGCCCTCAAAGAGATGGACCACCTACGAGATGAGATCTGCCTATGCATCATCGGGGGCGACCCTGATAGCGACAAGATGGATCAGGAAATGGCACACCTGCAAGAAATCCGGGAGAAGTTAGGCATAGCTGATGTGGTCACTTTTCTGGGAAAGAGGGATCAGGATGTTCTTCCTTACTACTATTCTGCCGCGGAGGTATGCGTGGTACCCTCTCATTACGAATCATTCGGCATGGTGGCATTGGAGGCCATGGCCTGCGGCACGCCAGTAATCGCCTCGCGGGTGGGAGGACTCACTTTCACCGTGCAAGACGGACACACTGGCTTCCTGGTGCCAAATGATGATCGCCAAGCTCTGGCCGAGAAGTTAACGCTACTACTAGCTAATGAAGATCTCCATCGTGACATGGGTCGCCAGGCCATGCAACTGGCCAAGCGTTATAGCTGGTCCATCGTCGCAGGACAGATAATGGCCCTCTACCGAGAACTGATAACCCGCACCCGCCCTCAAATATGCTGCAGCGACAACCCCGAGTTAGCCAGAACAGGAATAGAGTGTTGCGATTGAATCGCTCTTATGAAGTTACTAATCCACAACACTCCGAAAAAAGAACCCCCTCAAATAGAGGGGGTTCCTGATAGCCTGTCAGATCCTCGGACTATGCCGTCTCAGACCAGAAGGTGAGTTCAGGCTTGGCTTCTCCGGTGATCGTCTCTTTTCTAATCACGCACCTCCGAACATTACGCAACGAAGGTATTTCGTACATGACATCAAGAAGGACTTGCTCGATTATGGTTCTCAACCCTCTGGCTCCCGTCTTGTACTCCAGGGCCTTCTCAGCCGCTGCCTCCAAAGCGTCCTCTGTGAAAACCAACTCCACGTTGTCCAAAGCCAACAGCTTCTTGAACTGCTTGATGATGGCGTTCTTCGGCTCACTCAAGATCTTGACCATCATCTCTTTGTCCAAAGGCTCCACGCTGACCACCATCGGCAATCTTCCTGCGAACTCCGGAATGAGACCATATTTCAACAGATCGTCAGCGATAACCATGCGCAGTAAATCGGCCGGCGTGAGTTCCTCCTTCTCCTTAACCTCTTTACCCTTGAAACCTATTGGCTTCTTACCCCCCGCTCGCTCAGCAACTATTGTAGCCAATCCTTCGAAAGCCCCGCCGCAAATGAAAAGCACATCTCTGGTGTCAAGCTGAATGAAGTCCTGCTGCGGATGTTTTCTCCCGCCCTGAGGGGGCACGTTCGCCACCGTACCCTCGAGGATCTTCAGCAAAGCTTGCTGCACGCCTTCGCCTGAAACATCACGGGTGATCGAGGGGTTATCACCAGCCTTCCGCGCTGTCTTATCTATTTCATCAATGTAAACGATCCCCTTCTCGGCTCGCGCCAGGTCATAGTCGGCAGCCTGAATCAAACGGAGCAGGATGTTCTCCACATCCTCCCCAACATAGCCAGCTTCGGTCAACGACGTGGCATCTGCGATCGTGAAAGGCACATCCAGAATCTTGGCCAGTGTCTCAGCCAGGAGCGTCTTGCCGCAACCCGTCGGGCCGATCAACAGTATGTTAGTCTTCTGCAACTCCACGTCGTCAACCAACGAGCCAGCAAAGACACGCTTGTAGTGGTTGTAAACCGCCACGGAAAGCACACGCTTGGCTTGATCCTGCCCAATAACATACTCATTCAGCCGTTTGTAAATCTGCTTGGGTGGTAGTATCTTGCCCACAGGTATCTCGCTCCGAGAGGCTGCTGGCTCCTCCTCTGCGAGAATCTCCCGACAAAGCTCAACACATTCGTCACAGATATTCACCGCCCCTGGGCCAGCAATCAGGCGGCCCACTTCGTACTGGGGTCTATTGCAGAAAGAGCAATAATGAACCTGCTCCGAAGGCGTCTTCGTCATCACTCCTCCTTTTCGGAACCTATCAGTATCTCGTCTATGATGCCGTATTCCACAGCACCTGGGGCATCCATATAATAATCACGGTCAAAATCCTGAGCGATCTTCTCCACGGTCTGTCCCGTATGTTCGGACATTATTTCATGGATTTTCTTCTGCATACGCAACAACTCGCGTGCTTGGATCTCGACGTCGGGAGCATATCCCCGGACTCCTCCACCCGCTGGGTGCATATGTATTGTGGAGTTCGGCAGAGCGTAACGTCTGCCAGGCGTCCCCGCAGCAAGGAGCACCGTAGCTAAGCTGGCAGTTGAGCCCACACATATGGTCGAGACAGGGGCTTTGATAAGCTGCAGCGTATCGTATATAGCCAGACCAGGGTAGATGAGACCGCCTGGACTGTTTATGTAAAGATGTATGTCCTTATCCGGATCCTCTCGCTCAAGGAAAAGCAATTGAGCAATCATCAAATTGGCCACATTATCTTCGATAGGGGTACCCAAGAAAACGATCCGCTCTTTGAGAAGAAGCGAATAGATATCGTAAGCCCGCTCTCCCCTACCAGTTGACTCTATGACCATTGGAATCAAGTTGTGCATCCCATCACCTCCTAATGTCACTCCCGCCTAGCTCAAGGGTAGGCAGGTGCACTCAATGCTTATTCTCAACTATCAGAAAGACCCTCTTCCAAAGAATCCTGGGCTTCAGTAGGACCAGACCTCTCCCCCGCCTCTGCAGCAGAAGGCGCCTTTTCCGCCTCGACGGACGCGCTCTCCAACTCCTGTTCAGCCCCAAACGAGAGCTCTGAGAAGCGTTCCACAACTTTACGACCATACAGCCTATTACGTATGTCCTCCCTTACCCGCTCATTGTTGAACAAGCTGTCTCTGACTGCCTCGGTATCTTGCCCGTACACCTCAGTGAGCCTGGTCAACTCTTTCTCTATCTCGCTATCCCCTACTTCAATCCCCTGCTCCTCTACCAGTTTAGCCAAGATGAGGGACTTTCTTACCCGCTTCTCAGCAGCAGGCCGGAAATCAGCAAGCAAATGCTCAACCGTTCTATCGGTTGTTCTCAGATACCCCTCCAGGGTAAAGCCCTGCTCCTGCAGGTTGAGGGCGAGCATCCTCATCATGCCCTCCAACTCCGCGTTCAGAAACACAGGAGGGTAATCTATCTGTACCTTCTCAGCGAGAGAATCCAACAGTTTCTCGGCAAGTTCATCCTTTTGCTCCGCTTCACGCCACAAATACAAATCTTCCCTGATCTTTCGCCTGAATTCCTCGAGAGTTACAAAACCACCTACCATCCTGGCCAGATCGTCATCCATCTCAGGGAGATGCTTCTCCTGCAAGTTGTGAAGACGCACGCGGAAGGTGACCTCTTGGTCGGCCAAGTCCTCATCTTCGTAATCGTTCGGAAACTTCAGGTCGAAACTTCTCTCCTCTCCAACGGACATCCCGATTAGCTTCTCGCTAAACTCGGCAACTGGAAAATCTGCCTCAGATCGCAGTTCATATTCCTGTTGCTCCAGTTCCAAGACTACCCGACCTTCCAGTGTTCCTTCCATATCCACCAACACGAAATCGCCCAGCGCCGCCGGACGCTCCACCGGTACTCTCTCAGCATATTCCTCTCGAAGGTCCCGCAGTACATCCCCTACGTCGCCCTCTTCGACTTGGACCTCCTCTATGGACACGGGTGTACTTCGATAGTCACCCAACTCAATATGCGGCTTCAATGAAACAGTCATGCTCAAAGTCAAGGGGTCCCATTCGGCAATCTCCAAATCATCCAGCTGGATCGGTTCCAGTCCGCTTTCTTCCAGCGCCTCCTCATACGCCGCCCTTCCCAGCTCATCTATTACCTCTCTTACCAGGGCTTCCCGACCCATGTGTCCTAAAACTACCCGATACGGGGCCTTCCCTCTACGAAAGCCAGGAATTGCAACGCGACTTGCTAGGCGTCGCGAAGCGGTCCTTAGAAAAGGATCGAGCCACTTATCTTCAAGCTCTATGGTCAATATAGCTTGCCTGTTGTCTAATTCCTTTGTGGCGACCTCCAAGATTAAAGCCCACCCCCTCAAAAATCATTATAACAGAAAAATCGAAACTGTGCGAAAGTAGACAAAACAACGGGGCCCCTTCAGGCCCCATACATAGAGAAAAGCGGGCGATGGGATTCGAACCCACGACCTTCTCCTTGGCAAGGAGACGTTCTACCAGCTGAACTACACCCGCTTACCCAAGACTTCATGGGGAAGGTGGGACTCGAACCCACACGGATCGCTCCACGTGATCCTAAATCACGCTCGTCTGCCAGTTCCGACACTCCCCCACAACCCACATTATACCATTAATCTGGCTTCCTTGCAAGTCTTGAACGTAGCTGACTCTCATTTGCCCGTTTCCTAATCGATTCAATCTCAGCATCGGTCACGGGCCGTTCAAAGCTGCGAAAGCCACCTAAAGTGAAGCCATGCTTCCTGGCCAGCCGAGCCATCTCTTCCACCCGCTCTATCTCCACCTCTTTCCCCAGGCTATAGCTCTCATACCGCCCTTCCAGAGCCAGAATCATCGTCTCCGCCATACAGGCGTAAGCCATCCTGGGAGGAAAACCAAAATTGAAATGAAAATCCAGGTCTTGCCCCGGCACTTCAATTATCCCTCCATCAATGACTAGCACATCGTCCCTCTCTCTCGCTACTTGAGGGGACACGTCCCGTGGGCGCGCCACATCGCATACCACGGCGCCGGGCTTGAGGTGTTGAGAATCTATTACCGTCTCTAAGGCACTGGTTACGGTGATGATAGCATCGGCCTCTCGTATGGCTTCCATTTCCGTTGAGATGCGAACTCGGGCGTTGCCCATGCCCCGCACCGAAGGAGCAACCTCTTCCAGCTTGCTAAGGGTCCGGCCCACTAGAATCATATCTCGTGACTCTTTGGCCAACAGCCGGGCACATACCCGACCGATGGAGCCGGCAGCCCCAACGACAGCCACCACCCCATCCATTAGATCAATCCCCATCACCTTAGTCGCTAGCTTCGTCGCTTCGACGGCTGCAGCCACAGTATAGCTGTTTCCGGTGGTCACAGGAATTTCCAAGTTCTGAGCCACGGCGGCCCCAGCATCGCCCACAACGGCGGTAAAGCCTCCCAAGCCCAGGATGCGAGCTCCTAGTTTCTCCGCCAAATGACCCGTCTGGATTATCTTGCGATAACAAAACTCTGGACTAGACTTGATTAACCTTGCCGTGGTGAGCGGACAAGACACAAACCACCCCTCTATCTCCTTGCCGGCCCATGAGCGAACCCCAGTGATATGGGAGATGTAGACAGGGGGGAAATAACCGGAGAAGAAATCTATCCAGTTCTCAGGCAGATAGCCCAACAGCTTGAACTTTCTGGCCACATCTGTTTTGGCATGAACCGGATGGATCATGAAGGCGAAGTTATCCATGGCCAGGCTTCCCACTATTCTGGTTACATTTTAATATGGCTACTGTCGAGGTACAATAGGAATATAGTACTAGGGGCGGAGAGTAGCCGCTTTGCAGACCTGACTCACCACCTTCGGACGAAACTGAAGAAGTTACTGAAGATGCGGTCCTGGCTGCCATCATCGACCTGATATCCCTTGCTTGCCATCTCTTGTGCGTCAACACCGATATCAGCCAGCCATGGAGCTCCCAGAAGCACGCTCTCGGCAAGGATGGCGCTATACTGAGGATTGAATTGCACCCCCCATACTGGCAAGTCTCCATAACGAAATACTTGAATCGGAGACAGGTCAGAGGAAGCCAGGTTCACAGCACCCGGCGGCAGCTGCGTGATCTGATCCCAGTGCCACAAGAAAACATAGAATTGCTGGTTGACATCCTGCAGGAGAGGGTCGCTGATGCCAGCTTGGTTTATTGTCACCTCCAGCCAGCCAACCTCAAACTGCGGGCTCCGCTCGACTCGCCCCCCAAGCCAATGAGCCAGCAACTGATGCCCTAAACAAATACCTAGAATGGGCACGCCTTGATCAATGGCCTCCATAACGCGCTCTCGCTCTGCCTGTAGGAAAGCAACGCTGTCGAATTGGCTGGGAGAGTATTCACCGCCAGAGACGATCACCGCATCATACCCGGTGAGATCAGGAATCGGTTCCCCCGCGTAAGCCTGGATGGGCACTGAGGAGACATCGTTCTGCGCTAGCACATGATCAACTTGCAGAAAACGAGAGGGGCCGTGGAGAATGACCGCAGCCTCCAAATGCCCTCGAGGCGTGGCGGTCGGTTCTGGTGTAGGCGTTGGCGTATCCGTCGGCGTAGGAGTGGGTGGCGGCGTGGAAGTATTCGTAGATGTTGATGTTGGAGAAAGCGGGAGCTCACGCGTGGCCGTTGGCGGTGGGTCAGGCTCAAGACGTTCGCAGCCTACCGGGAGCGGCAGCAAGACCACGAGGCCACAGACTATCAACTGCATAAGCTTCCATCTCGTCATCCCTTGGCGTCCCCTCTAGCTGAAATCCGTAGTGGCTCCATTATAGCACATGACGACTGTCCATAACCAGCCAGGATTCTGAGGAGTGCGCAATGATCTCCACTACTGGATACTACGCAACAGTCCCAGCAGTTGCGCGAGACATCCTGGGTTCACAGGCTCAGCTAGTGGAAGACGTGAAGAAAGGAAGGCTGCATAGGCATCTCCTCGGCCCGCTCCCTCGCTATTCTCCTCAAGGCCTAGATCAGTAGCCCCCCCCATGACAAGCCGCTTGATCTCACTCGGCGTCAATCCTGGCTCCGCCTCAAGGAGGAGTGCCGCCGTACCGGTAGCGTGTGGCGTGGACATGCTGGTACCCGAAGCCTCTGAATATGCTGAGTTCAGAGCGGTTCCAAGAGACGTACCCATAGCGCGGCACGAGATTATTCCTGCTCCAGGGAAGACCACATCTGGCTTCACACGGCCATCGGCCGTAGGCCCCCTGGAAGAGGCTTCTAGAATAGTGTCATCATCGGTGGAAGCTCCCACTGTGATGACTTGACGTGCACAACCAGGCGGCCCGATAGTGCCAGGAGAGGGTCCCGAGTTTCCAGCCGCGACGCAAATCACAATTCCACGTTCGACTACCAGATCACAGGTCTCTGACAAGGCATCGGTGCCATCACCTGGCGGTGCACCCGACAGAGACAGATTTATCACATTCACATTCTGCTTGACAGCCCAATCAATGGCAACCATTACATCGCTCATGAACGCGGAGCCCTCTGCATCCAGCACCTTCCCAATGTATAAGTCCGCGCTGGGGGCCACGCCTGCATATCTGCCTCCACTGGCTCTGCCATCCCCCGCGGCGATGCCAGCCACATGAGTTCCATGACCACTGATGTCCGCAATCCCCTCGCCGGTGAAATCAGCCACGGCGGCGATGCGACCCAGAAAATCTGGATGTTCAAGATCAATACCCGTGTCTAGCATAGCGATCCTTACTCCCAGTCCACTGAACCCTGCTTGCCAAACGTCCGGTGCCCTAACCAGCGGGACGCTTACATCCAGACACGAATATACCTTCAAGTCGGGCCAGATTCTGTCAACATCACGTTCATGACTCAAAGCCTCGATTTCCGATGGAGTAGCAGACAAGGCGACCGCTGGCATGACGCTAAGAACCCTGGATGGCGGTTCTGGTAACCTTGCTGATTCCACAGCCTTGGCCTTGGCAATCTGCTCCTTGTACCTAATGATGATCCTGATGCGATGCCCACTACGCCGTGATGTCATCTCCGCGGCCAAGGCTTGATGAATTCTACTGCCGCGCACTCTGATCCCCTTTAGTCCAATGAGTATATCTCAGCTTCTCTCCCCAACTCATCCTCAGATCGATTCAGCATTCCAACATCACTCAACAAGCCTCCGCATCGTGCCTATCCTTTGACAGATGGGCCAGATATCAAGCATCGCTCGCGTCCACTATTGCAGAGAAGGCAAGGGTGCGCTGAATATGCCTGTCACAGTGCTGAGAAACAGTCGGTCATGACGCGGATCTACTGCAAAAGAATGCAAGCCCTTGAACGGATGCAGATCATCATCGAAAGCACGAAACTGTCTTATGAGTTGGCCATCGGTAGCAAATTGCACAATCCTCTCTTGGTCGGGCTCGGCCACAAATACCGAACCAGAATCAGTTGAGGCAAATATCGCCACAGGACGCTCCAACGGAGGATACAGCTTTTCTTGCCTGAAAGCTTCCGGTTCCCCAGCCGCGAATTTCATAATAGAGCCATTGGACAGCAGCAGATAGACCGAGCCATCTATGGCCATATCTACCACGCTGCCCCATTGAATATCCAGCGAGCCCTGGAAGTAGTTAACGGGTGGATGAGTGTAGTCGTTGGCAGTCGGTATGTACTTGATGACGTTTTGGCGGCCCAGGTCAAGAACATACAGGCTTCCGTAGTAGGTTCTTATAGCCTGGGCGTTTTGCCAGGGCAGAACATCAGTGACAGATATGTCACGGGCAACCCCAGTGGGGTTCAACTCCAGAAGCGAGCCACCTGCAGTCAACAACAGCAATGCTGGGGACAATCGTCCATTGGCGGCATCGACCCATTCTATGTCGACAATCCGCTGGTCGGGGAGAGTATCTGCATTGGCCTGTAGCTCCCATATCCAAGGTTCCTGATTCGCGGTTGGCCTCCCTTCCTCATCCAAGACATACCGGTGCACCCGCTGTCCAGCCGTATCAAGCACGTACAACTGGTCCTCATGTATCAGTACTCGCTCTAGACTTCCCTCAGGAATAGTCAGCATCCGGTCCATCTCAAAGGATATCCTTAACACACCAGTGGCAGCATCCAACTGCCTCTCCAGTTGCTCGCTCAGTTCGGTCAACTCCGTATCCTCCACCTTCAGAGCAGCAGCCTGGTCAATCAAGTCTTTCGCCTCCAGAAGCAACGCTATCCGCCCTTGTGGGCTATCCTCGGTCTCAGCAAGCAGCATGTTATCTTCAGCCCGGGCCATTAATGGCGCTACGTCTGCCTGGTCCAGGCGAGAGGTGATGCGCGGAGCAGAAAGGGCTATGACGACGACCACGCCCAGTATGATGAGAGCCCCTATCGCAGCGCGGCTCCTACGAGATGGTTGGAAACCGACAA
>JBFFDV010000070.1:0-11046 GCA_041559215.1 Anaerolineae bacterium
AAGGGCCTTGAGCTAGCGCTCGGTATCGGACTGGGCGATGTGATAGTAGCCTCGGCCTCCACGGTGCCTTCTGGCTGCACAGGTGTAGGGGTTGGTGTGGAGGTGAAAGTAGGTACTATACCTGCTGGTAGCGATGGGGTAGCGACGGATTCTGGGGTCGGGCAGGCCAGAGGGGAAGTCACGGGGGGCTGTGTGGCGACGATGGAGGTAGGTCCTATCAACGCGGACTTTGGTGGCACCTCATAAATCATCAGCAGTATCAAGGACCCGATGACGAAGAAGTTAAGGATGGCCAGGGCGACGATGAGGAGCACCCATGACTCCGGTGTGAGCTTCCTCATCACAGATCGGGTGTGGAAACTTCTCTTCTACTCATTTCCAGGAGCTGGCGTCCTAAAGCGAAGACCGGCCCGAACAGTTTTATCAAATCTCTCCAAGGCACTTCCTTAAGACCCAGGCCAGGCCCATCCTTGGAGCGTTGGCGGACGATGATCAGAGCTACGATTCCGCCCAGTGAGGCTCCCAGCAGAATTCCCATCAATATGGCCGGGTTCCAAACCTTTGTCTTCACTGACTACCTCCGTCTGAATGCATATTGTAGACCTCTTCTGAGTGCTGCGGCTAGAGCAGCTGTCCAGAGGAACGGCTGCACAGCCGTGGCGGTGACCACTTTCGTAGTCCTCTCTACCTGCACCATTCTCTGTCTTGCTCTCCTCAGATTAGGCCTTATCGGGGCTTTGAGGCGGGGCAAGTATCTTAGAATGTAGAAGGGGATGATCAACAGGGGCACAGCGAGTATGACGGCCTCAACGACCAGTAGGATAAGGGCTAAGTCCCTTCCGATAGCCAGAGCGTCGGGGTTCATCGTTTACCTCCATGCGTTGACAATGATAACAATATTGTATATGTAATGTCCTCTTTTGTCAATCAGGGGGCAGTGTAGGCTTGCGCAGCGATTGGGCGCAAGACCAAATATGCAGAGGGGAATGAACGGCGAGGCCACCCCCCCAATGCTGTTGCATTGCCCTGTGAGGACGAGCTCCTGTTGGCCCCCACCCGCCGCAATCCCCCCTACCCCAGTCCATCGGGACAACTGGTAACGCGGTGCGGCAGCCACTGGGGTAGGGGGGAAGAAGATTTTCTGTGGAGGATACCCCCACTTCCCCCGCCAGGCCTGCCCTGAGCCCGACGAAGGGTGACTGGCCGCCCCCTGAACCCCCTCTCCGTTCATTTTTGTGCAACACTACTGGGGCACACCCCTCGCGCTCCCCGGGCTTTTGCTGCGCAACGCCAGTGTTGCTAAGAGTCGGAAATTCTGGTATAATGGAACTGTTTAGTCCGCGGGAGTCAATCCGGAGAGGATCATCATAATGAAGTGCCCAAATTGTGGTGCAACTTTCAGAGGTGGGCGAGGACGATGCCCTGCTTGCGGTTACAGAGTAGAAGTGAGGAAGCTGGTAAGGCGTTGCCCTGTTTGCAAAGCCAGGGTTGCTGAGGGGGCTAAGACCTGCCTCATGTGCGACGCATCCTTGGAGGGAGGAAGAAGTTTTGTGCCTCGAGTTTCCCTCTCCATGGTTCCCCCCGCTCCGTTGCTGGGGGCTGTCTTGGCGGTGTTGCTCCTGGTTGGAATCTGGTTCATCAAGCCCTGGCGAGCCATACAGATAAGAACATATAAGACGCCCACGCCTATGTTGACATCAACGGCGACTGCTACCGCTACGTCCACTCCGACATCTACTCCTACGCTTCCGCCGACGTCTACAGCGACGCCTGAGGTCACTACTTATATCGTTCGCAGTGGTGATACCTTAGGCGTAATAGCTGCGCAGTTCGGTGTGACGGTGGAGGCGATCATGGAGCTTAATGGCCTGACTGACCATATGATTCAAGTTGGTCAAGAGTTGCGCATCCCAGTAGAGGGTGTTGGTCCTACTCCTACCGTTGCGCCGGAGGCTACCGAGGCCACCGAGCAATCGGAAACCACCATCTACATGGTACAGGCAGGGGATACTTTAACGGAGATCGCCCAGCGGTTCAACGTCTCGCAGGAGGCGATCATGGAGGCCAATGATATTGGAAATGCGGACTCCCTTCGGGTTGGGCAAGAATTGCAGATACCTGTCTCAGCCAGCTCGACCGAGACACCCGGAATAGGAGGACTGCCCACGCCCACTGTCCCATCCTCGCTCACATATCCTGCTCCCCTTTTGCTTGGACCATCAGACGGGCAGGAGTTTCGTGAAGAGGACGCGGAGTTGCCCATCTTGCTCAATTGGCTCTCAGTTGGCTTGTTAGCTGAGGAGGATTGGTACTCGGTCACCCTACGGTACGTAGAGTCCGAAGAGGGTGAACAGGAGATCGTCGAGTTGACCAAAGCCAATTCCTATCACGCCCCTGTCGAATTGCGTCCACCCTTGGAAGCGCAATCCCACCTCTTTGAATGGGAGGTGGAGGTAGTGAGGCTGATCGAGACCGGAGTTGAAGGTACCCCTGAGGCGATGCCTATCGGACGTGCGAGCGAGACACGCGCGTTTTATTGGTACTAGGCTATCTTCCTCCGATAGTCATGCCTTCGATGACGATAGTAGGGGCCCCGATGGAGCCGTGAATCGGGATAAACCGCAGGTCAGACGCAACTGCTACCACGTTTTGCAGCATATCTAGCATGTTTCCAGCCACGGTCACGCCGGTCACAGGCTTCACGACTTGGCCTCTTTCGATCCACAAGCCACTGGCTCCCACTGAGTAGTCTCCATTGACAGGGTTAATGCCTCCTGTATTCATCGAGGTGGTCATGTACAGTCCCTTCTCTACCCTGGTGATGGTCTCTTGTAAGGGTTGCGAGGAGGGCTGCAGATAGAAGTTTGTCGGCGCTGGAGAGGGTAAGTCCCGATAGGAGCTTCTATGAGCATTGCCAGTTGACTTGGTGTCATCCTTTTGAGCGCTGTAGGTATCATAAAGCAGTTGCTTCAAAGTACCCTGGTTTATCAGGTGGGTCGCCGAGGTGGGAACCCCCTCGCCATCGAAAGGAGCTGAGGCGAAGCCTCCAGTCAGACGCCCATCGTCCAGCAGACTGACCTTGTTGGAAGCCACCTTTTGGCCTAGTTTGCCCATAAGGAAGGAACGGCCTCGTTGCATGGATTCAGCCGTCAGAGCTTCCGAGACAAAGGAGAGAAACTCCACCGCGACGAAGGGATCCATGATGACGGCCGTCCTTTGAGTCTCAACTGGTTTGCCACCTAAGAGGTCCAGGGCCCTACGGGCTGCCTCATGTCCTATCTTCTGATGGTCGAGATCGCGGTAAAAGATTGAGAAGCCCAGGCCAGGACCTGCAGTTTGTCCCTCCTCGTCTCGCGCGACGGCTTGGAGGTAAGCCGCGACGCCGGTGCTCTCATAGTATCCCATAAACCCCCGCGAGTTGGCCATGTACACTCGCGATAGACCATCCTGGTAGGTGCAAAAGGAGGTCGTCACGATACGGGGATCATGCTCCAGCGCTGCCCGTTCCACATTAAGTATGAATGCAACCTTTTCATCAGTGCTAAACGTGAGAAACTGGGGATCGTATATCTGTAGGTCTTCGTACGGTCCCATATCTTCCAACTGCGGCAGGGTGCGAAATTCGTCAGCGTCTGCGCTCTTGGCCAGAGCGAGCGCTCCTTGCCAGGTATCCTCCAAGGAGGCGGCCCTGAAGTCAGAGGTGTATGCATAGCCCATGTGCCCTTCTTTGATGATGCGTACTCCCAGCCCCTTCGAACCAGCCCGGGACAGTTCCTCCACCTGCCCCCCGTTGACGCGGATCATCGTTGTCTCATTCTCAATGATGATGGTTTCAGCCTCGACCCCCCTACGAGTAACACGGTCAACCAAGTCTTTGGCTATCTCTAGGTATTCCATCTCCCACTCCTTATTACTAAGAACTCAGATCAGGCGGTTACCACCGTTTCTAGTCCTTCTATCGTCCCGCCGACGGTAATACTGGGAATGCGCAATGTTGGTTGCCCTACGCTGACGGGGATTCTCTGCCCTTTGCCGCATATTCCCAACCCCTTATCCAGTTCCAGGTCGTGCCCCACCATATCTATCTGGTTCAGAATCTCGGGGCCGTTGCCGATAAGAGTTGCCCCCCTAACGGGTGCTGTCAGTTTGCCGTCTTCGATGAGATACCCCTCGCTTACGCTGAACACGAAGTCACCTTTAGCGACATCGGCTTGGCCTCCCCCCAGCATCTTGACGTAGAGGCCTTTCTTCACTGAGCGTACGATCTCATCGGGGGCACTCTCACCAGCGGCGATGAAGGTGTTGGTCATGCGAGGCATGGGCAGATAGCGGAAGGATTGGCGACGGCCATTGCCGGTCGAGTGGTAGTTGGCTTTGCGGGCCTGGGCTAAGTCCCACATATACTCTTTTAGCATCCCTTTTTCGATCAAGATGGTCCGCTGGGACGATGTTCCATCGTCGTCAAAGCGGAAAGAGCCTCGGCGTTCCGGCAGGGTGCTATCGTCAATCAGCGTTATGAGTGGAGATGCCACCTGTTCTCCCAGACGTCCCGAGAAGATAGAAGCCCCTTGATTTACGAAATCGGCCTCTAGAGCATGCCCACACGCCTCGTGGAACAGGACCCCTCCCCAGCCACGGTGCATGACTACCGTCATTTCCCCAGCCGGAGCGGGTCGTGCATCCAACGCTTTGACCGCTGCCTCGGCTGCCTCCCTGGCTTCGACCAGAGGATCCAGTCGGTCGAGAAGTTCCAGACCCAATTGCCCACCTATGGCGGCAACCGCTCGCTGGACAAGCCCGTCCCTTTGAGCCATGACGACGGTGAAAACTTGGACCATATTGCGCTCATCTTCAGCCAGATGTCCTTCGGAGTTGTATATCCAGATCCGACGGCAGTATTCCCGGTAGCCAGCCTGCACCTGGCTTATCCGAGGATCATACCCGCGTGCCGCCTGGTCAATATTATGAAGCAGTTGAGCTTTCTCCATTTCGCTCATCGTGTCGAAAGGCCTTTCGACAGGGAAATCGATGGAGCTTTGTGAGCGGGCGAAGTCGAGAACCTGAACCATATTGGAGCCTCTGGCCGCCGAGGAAGCTTCTCTCGCCACCCGCAGGAGATTCTCTGGGGATAAGTCGTCGGTGTAGGCGTAAGCCGCTGTGTCTCCATAGAAGATGCGGATGCCCGCGCCGCGATCCGTTCCTCTCACCGCTTTCTCTACCCTGGAATCCTCCAGGCTCAGGGTGATGCTCTGTCTATCTTCGATGTAGATTTCGGCCAAGTCGCCACCGTTTTTCAGGCTTTCGCCCAATACCTTGCGAGTAATGTCTTCTGGAATCATGACCTTATACTTCCAAAATATTGTCCAAGAGGGAGTTGCCCAGCAAAGCAAAACAAAAGGCATCGCTCACCCAGATGGCGATGCCCCTTTTCGCCTGAAATCTTCGACGGGGCCGAGTACTTATTCTAGCTATCAACTGGCCTGTGTATTGGTTTGGTGCAATCTTTTGAACAGGCGAGACTTGCTGCGGGCTGCGTTCTTCTTGTGGATTACCCCCTTTTGAGCCGCTCTGTCCAGGGCACTCGCGGCCATCTGAGCAACCAGAGCAGCTTCCTCCCACTGGCCTTGATTGATGAGCCTGTTGGTTCTCTTGATGTAGGTTCGAGCCTGAGAACGGTAGACCCGGTTACGTAGTCGTCTCTTCTCCGCTTGTCTCAGTCTTTTCTTTGCTGATGCGGTAGTCGGCAATCGCTTTACCCTCCTTTGACATCTATGTTTACAAAACAATCATACACCATTTTCAGAGATTTGTCCAGCTTTGCATATCAGCCAGAGAATGGTTATAATCTAAATTTGAGGAGATCTCATTCCTGCAGTCATGGGAGGTGTATGCGACAGATGAGGCTCGATACCTTAACCTTGAGGTATTGGCAGAATTTCGATTTGGCTGATCGGGAGGCGGAGTATTTATCGGAACTGCTCATCGAGGAGGAGTCCCCTCTCACCGTCGAAGCCTTAGCCTTACGATTGATGGAGAAAAGGGTCAGTGAGGAGAAAGCGGTCTGGGAAGAGAGGAAGGCTAAGGGACTCATCTATCAGCCTCGGGAGGCCTATGCTCAAGGTGATCGTTTGGTGTTGTCGGCTCTAGAAGATGCTGTTGGCACGGTGGTTGGGGTACGTTCCGGCCGTAACCCTGAGTACGGTCCCTTCGACGTGATCCAGGTGCAGATTGACGGGGAGGAGCGGATTAGGCAGTTTGCCTCGAATTTATCGCAGCCACATGCTCTGAACTTCATCGCTTTGGAGAAGGATGAGGACTTAGAAAGTGGTGACATGGATGATGTGAGCCAGAGATTGTATGAAAGATATGGTCACTACGTTGTACCGGTCTTGTTGGCGAGGCTGAGAGAGAGCCCAGAGTTTGTCAGTTTTGGTGAGGAATGGTTCCTACGAGGTTTTCTATTGCCGATTGAGGAGGGTCACCTCAACCTGGCGGAAGCGGTTCTTGATCTGGCCGGTGGTTTCTCCAGGGTAGAGGAGATATTGCAGGTGTTGGAGTTGCCCGAGGAAAGTAGTAGGGCAGTTCAGACATTCTCGGCCAACTATGCCCTGTTCACGGACGAGCAGGGAAGGTTCGAGTTCGCCGGTGCGCAGGACAGGACAGAATGGCGCTTGCCCAGGGTGGCAGACTTTAAACCGCTGCGCTTCGAAAAAGGCCCCATGGACATTGCTCGGGATCATGTATTGGATGAGGTGGTCGAAATCGTGGCGGATGGTACAGCGGTGAGCGAGGCCGGCGCAGGCGTCAGGCAATGGTCTCATGTACTGACTTTCTACGATTGGTACTGGGGACATCTTCCTTATGACAAAGGGGCGAGCGAGCTGTTTGCCGGTCCGTTGTTTGAAGACCAGAGATCCGTCCGGTTGCAGTTCGTCTTTTCGGGCTCCGACGAGGTTCTTCCGGTTGTCTTGTACTATCCCCGGGAGCGGGAGTTGGGCTGGTTGGGGAGTAGTGAGTTAAGAAGGTTTTTCGAGGCTCAGGAGTTGGTGCCTGGAGCCACTGTAGTAATTGAAAGCACAGCTAGCTCTGATAGCGAGGGTTCTTACAGAATCAGCTACTATCCGGCCCCGGCGACGAGATTGGAGATGTTGGATTACGAAGAGGGCGGGCAACCTGTGTTCCGAAGGATGAACGTCAGGTGTGAAGTAGAGGAGGAGATGAGTCTGCCCAGGTCTCGTTTCACTGCCTTGGAGACATTGAAGCTGCTTGACCAGGATGAGCGGCGAGTGATGGCATCACTATTGGCGGCAGCCTTCCAACGGGTGGCAGAGAAGATCCTTAGGGGTCTGGGAATAGTGTACCGGGCTAGCTTCGCTGACCTTTTCGTGGCTACTAACATCGAAAGGCCCTTTCCCGGGACGATCTTAGGAGCGATCTTCGAGCAAGGGGTGTATCCTTGTTTCTACGTTGATGAGGAGGGCTTCTATATCTACGATCCTAACCAGAGCGAAACGCAAGTGAGCAAGATCAGACTGACCAGACACGAGGCCATACTAGACGCAGGTAGAGCTTGAAGAGCTTGAGACAGGTGCATTAGGAGGTACTGGTGGCAAAGTTGCTGCGTCCTGATGTCAATACGAAATTTCGCATAGATTATGACTGGTGGGCAAAGCAGCCGCGCCAGGTGCGAGTCCTTGTCCGGGAACAACTGTGTCCACAGTGTAAGGACAAATTTGGAAACGGTATTGACACGGGAGATATCGATTGGGTGGATCCCGACACTGGCGAGATCACTGTAGTGGATGGATTGACATACAGCTTACGGGAGTGCTGTAGCCGACGTGAGGATTATATCACACGTACTACCCCGCTGGCGACATCCATCTTTCGAGTGTTCATAGCCGATGATAATACTCCCTTGTCAGCGGCGGAGTTACATGAGAAGATTGGGAGGAGTGAGCCAGATGCGATTCTACGGGTACTACTGAGTAAACAGATACGAACACATTACGGGATAAAGCCCATTCTTGAATGACAGCGAGGTTTGGGTAGAAGGGGCCGCTACATGATGTGGATTGGGCTCATGAGGCGGCCCTCTTTTTCTTAGGCGGCGAGTTGAACATCCACTCCGCGGGGAGCGGAATACCAAGCATCTCCATCCTATCTGCAAAATGGGGTTTGATGCCTGTAGGACGTAGTAAGCCGAGGGACCTGTCCTTTTTTTTCTCGATCTCTTGGTGGAGGAAGATGTCACGCAGGGCGATGGTATCGTCTTCTGCCTCGGCCACCTCAGTAACGTTCACAATCCTGGCGGAGCCATCTGGCAATCTCTGCAATTGAATGATCAGATCGAGGGAGGTGGACAGAACTCTTCGAACCATGTTCGTCTGCATCCCGGATTTGCTCAGCAGGAGCATCCTTTCCAGGCTGGAGAGGGCATCTCTGGGAGAATCAGCGACGATGGAGAACATGATCCCGTCCATTGTGAAAAGCAGCCTAACAAGGGGTAGTGCTTCAGAGCCCTGTACGCCGTCAAGAAGTAACCTTTGAGGGTGTAGCTTTGGTACCAAACTGAGGAGGTAGTGCCGGCTGATAATGTGCTTCCCGTCACCAGGGGACAGGTTGGCCCTTAGGGTGGTGATGCCTTTCCCTGCCAGCGAAGGTTCGTCCGGATTCTGGATGGCCAGGATCTGTTCATCGCCAGGGAGGAGAGAGAGAAGAGCATACAGCAGTTTCCTTTTGCCGGTGTTGGAGGGGCCTGAGATGGCGAGATTCAATTTGGCTACCATGCAAGCCTTGAGGAACTCAACAATCTGATCGGTGATGACCCTGTCCTCAACCAATCCTTCGATCTCGGGCGTCACGGCTTCTGAGGACTCATCGTGTGACTCAGTCACTGTCGCCTCCATTGGAATTCTATCATAGTTGCGTGTGCCACGCAATGATGGGGCGCAAGCGATCACCGATTCTCCCTGCTCTCTGCTATAATATTGGCTTGGAGGAAGGGCAGCAAAAATGAAAGAAGATCGTAGGGTGCAGTTGGCCCGGGCGGCGACGATCGTGATGGCGGCCTTTGTTGTGAGTCGGGTCTTGGGTCTTACACGAGAGGTCATCATCGGAAATCAGTTCGGTACTAGTCGGGAACTGGACGCCTATCTGGCGGCTTTTCGCATCCCGGACCTGATTTTTCAGCTCATAGCTGGTGGCGCTCTGGGTTCGGCTTTTATTCCCACGTTCACCAGCTACCTGACCCATGGCGATGAGCAAGAGGCCTGGCAGCTGGCCAGTTCTGTGTTGAACATAGTGGCCGTGGTGGTTACGGCCTGCGCGACTTTGGCTGCCATCTTTGCGTCCCAACTGGTGGCTCATGTGGTGGTGCCAGGCTTTGCTCCTGAGGAACAAGCTCTTACGGCGCAATTGATGCGTTTGATGCTCATCTCTCCCATAATCTTCGGCATTAGCGGTATCGTCATGGGCATCTTGAACTCTTTCCAGCACTTTCTTCTGCCAGCCTTGGCGCCAGCGATCTACAATCTATCCATTATCGCCGGAGCCATGTTTCTGACTCCTGTGATGGGCATTTATGGCCTGGCCGTGGGAGTTGTCGTTGGTTCTCTACTCCATCTGCTCATCCAGTTGCCCGCGTTGCTGCGTAAAGGATTAGCTTATCAGCCCATCCTTGATGTAGCGCATCCTGGCGTACGCGAAGTGGGTCGGTTGATGCTGCCTCGCATGTTGGGTCTGGCCACGGTGCAGGTCAATTTTCTGGTGAACATCTTCCTGGCCTCGGGACTGGTTGAGGGAAGTCTGGCAGCTCTGAACTATGCCTGGATGTTAATGATGTTGCCCCAGGGGATATTCGCTATGGCTATCGCCACAGCGGCGTTTCCTACGCTTTCCGAGTTGGCGGCCAGGGAGCAGTTTGCAGAACTACGGTTCACTCTCTCGGAGGCCATGCGCCTCATCCTTTATCTCACTATTCCTGCCAGCGTGGGATTGGTCGTGCTACGGGAGCCATTGATTCAGTTGTTGTTACAGCGAGGCCGTTTTGATCCTTCATCCACACAGGCGGTAGCCTGGGCGCTACAATTCTATGCTTTGGGGCTTTTCGCCCACTCTGCACTGGAGATTGTGACCAGGGCTTTCTATTCCTTGCATGATACGCGTACGCCAGTGCTGATAGGAGCAGGCGCGATGATAATTAACATAATCCTTAGTCTAATCCTGATTCGTCCTTTGTTTCATGGGGGACTGGCCCTGGCGAATTCAGCGGCCACCGTCATCGAAACCTCTGTACTACTGGTCATCCTACGTGGCCGGTTGGGGGGTATCGATGGTAAAACGTTACTGCGCTCGATGGTGAAGATCGGCCTGGCGGCCTCGGTTATGGGTTTGGGTGTTTGCTGGTTTGACGGGTTCACCCAAGGCAGTCATATTCTCATCCGCGGGGGTGGGACGCTATTTTTGGGCGGGACCGTCTATCTCGTAATGTCGCTCCTCTTGCGTTCGGAAGAGCTGAGTGCCTTGAGGGGCATACTGCTTCCTGGCTAACCTGCTTACCCCCTCAGGACCTCTCGCAGGATAACCACTGCCGCCTCTTTGTCCAGTGGCTCATTGTTGTTGCCGCACTTGGGACTATGGATACAAGAGGGACAGCCTCCCTCGCAGGGACATTCTTCGATGACTCTCAATGCGGCCTTCCATAGCTGGGGTAGTAACACGAAGCCTTTTTCAGCTATGCCCGCACCGCCAGGGAAAGCGTCATAAACAAAGACTTGTGCTTTGCCTGTGTCGGCGTGGTTGGGCGTCGAGAGGCCGCCAATGTCCTGCCGATCATCCGCGAGATCCAGATGTCAGGTGTGAGCAGCTACTTCGGGATAGCTGAGGCCTTGAATGCCCGCGGCATTCGCACTGCCCGAGGCGGAAGTTGGTACCCGACTACGGTACGGAACCTGCTGGTGCGGTAGAGTGACGGGCGATCCCTGCGACTATCTCAGATGCGTCATCTAAAGCGGCCTTACGGCTCCTTTCGGATGACCTAGAACG
>JBFFDV010000071.1:0-11010 GCA_041559215.1 Anaerolineae bacterium
GCTCAAGGTGATCTTCTGATCCCCTGCGGCAGGCAACGTAAAGTCCGGCGCTAGCTCGCCTACGTTCAACTGCACTTTGTCGCTCATGGCACCTCCTCTCCCATAGTCGAAACTTCAGCATCCTGGTGCGAATCCTGACTACTCTATCTTCCTGAACTCCCCATCAGCTGCTCCACAGATGGGACATTCATTGGGCAAGAAGCCGTCGGAGGTATACCCACACACTCCACATACATAGTAATCGCTTATTTCATCCTGCAACATGTGCTCCATGGCCTTCTTGTACAATCTGGCGTGCCCCTGCTCCACATCTCGGGCGTAGCTGAAGGACAATACCGCAGCTTGTTCTCCCTGCTCCTCAGCTTGCATGATGAACTGAGGGTAGGTTACCTCGTTGATGCTCTTCTCCCTCTCGAAGGAGAAGGCCAGGTTCTCCTCGGTGCTCTTGACGATCGCCTCTCCCAGGACTCGCAGGTGGTTAGCCGCATGAACCTCCTCGGCCGCGGCAATCGCTCGAAAGAGCTTGGCGATCTGGCTATAACCCTCTTCTTCGGCTTTCCTAGCAAACGCTAGAAGCCTGATATGAGCTTTGGCCTCACCGACGAAGGCTTCATATAGGTTGCTTCTCGTTTGCTCTCCCATCCCTTCGCTCGTAGACGTCAGGCGTAACGCTCCTCCTTCCAGGGATCGGCGTTATTATGATAGCCCCGCACCTCCCAGAAGCCCAGGCGATCCTGGGCTATTAACTCCAGGCCCCGCACCCATTTCGCACTTTTCCAGAAATATCTCTTTGGTACCACCAGCCGTAGGGGATAGCCGTGCTCCGGCGTCAGGGGGGCATCACCATACCGATAGGCAAAGAGGACGTCGTCATCCATCAGAACTTCAAGGGGCAGATTGGTGGTGAAGCCTTGTTCGCAGTGGACCACCACGAATTTGGCCTCGGGCTTGAGTTGCACGAGCTTAACCACCTCCAGGAACGGTACCCCCTCCCATACAGTATCCAGTTTGCTCCAGCCAGTGACACAATGGATGTCCGCCACCATCCTGATCGTCGGTAAGGCCACAAATTCGGCATAGGAGAGGGTCAAGGGCTCTTCCAGCAACCCGAATACCCTGAAATCCCAGGTTTGCGGGTTGAACTTCGGAATGCTACCATAGTGCAGGACGGGGAATTTTTCAGTCACCCGCTGGCCTGGGGGCACCCGTCCCTTCTCGTCACCTCCGCTATGTGTTGGTCGATGGAACGGCATATCTTCACCTCGCAAATATTCTAAAACAATTCTCAACAAATGTGTTCAAGCTTTTGCTTCAATTAGGCTCCTGGCCACCCTCATGCCCAACTCCCGACATTTCTGCAAGCTCGCCTCATCGGGCGTTCTCTTGGCTCGCACCCCTACCCCGGGTACGCGAATGCCTTGAGCGATCATAGCCGACCTGATAAGCCCCACCGCTTCCCCGCTCCAACCGTAAGAGCCGAAGGCGGCTCCAAGCTTCCCTTGCAGCGGGACATCCTTCATAGCTCCCAGGAACCTGCTCATCTCTGGGGCAACCTTGGTGTTCCTGGTGGGAGCTCCAAGGATGATGGCGTCAGAGTTGGCCAACTCCGCTGCCATGGCTTCGCTGACCTTCTTCAGTATAACTTGCACCCCGTTGACTGCGCGGGCCCCCTCCGTCACGGCTTGAGCCATCTTGTCCGTATTGCCCGTATTAGACTCGTAGATGATATGTAGTTGGGGTGGCATTACTCTTCCCCTTGCGAGCTAAACTCTCCCCTAGAGCGAAGGCATCCTGTAGCGCCGTAGGATGCTTTAAGATAGCCCCTTTCTCATCCACGCCAGGGAACAACAGTTCGCCCCCATACTGGGCATCAAGGGCGTCAAGGAAGGCCCTCATGGTCTTCTTGGCGCAGTCGAAACTGGTCTTGGCTCCACCAGCTGTGGAGACTAAAAACCCCTGGCGCTGGAGCCCTGTGCTCGTTGGTGGCAAGGGGTCCTTCAGCACGTACTTGCGCGCCCAGAGAGATTGGCAGCGGTCAATAAGGGTCTTGGCCTGAGCCGAGACGCCGAGAAAGAAGATCGGAGTGGCAAGAACGATGCGCTCAGCCTCGATCAGCTTCGGGTAGACTGGTTGATAGTCATCCCGCTGAACGCATCTTCCCGTCTCGAAGCAACGATCGCATGCCAAACAGGGGCCTATCTTCAAGCGGCTGATGACGATCTTCTCCGTCTTCGCCCCCTGGCTCGCGGCTCCGTGCAGGACTTGATCCAGCAGCAGTTCCGTATTGCCCTGGCGACGGGGGCTACCCGCCAGGCCTAGTACTTTCAGGGCCATCGCTGCTCTCAATCGGTCACTTCATCCAGGAGGTCGGTGAACAGTTCGTCGTGGTAAATCTCGTTGTCCCGGATGCGGGTGATGAGCCTCTTGAGATCGGGGTCTTCAACCTGGCCTATCTGGCTTGTGTACTCCTTGGTCACCTCTCGCTCGACCGCGATGTCCGCGCGCAGCATATCTGCCGTATCCTTGGAGCGATCAACACCTGTTTCCTCGATATCTGGCACACCGCCCACGTCTGTCAATTCCTCGGCAAGCCAGCCCAGATGCTGCATCTCGTTGATAGCTTGATCCTCCAGTTGCTCGCTCACCTCTTCATGGGGGGTGAGAAAGGAATGGTAGAGGTATTGCAGGATGACAGTGTATTCGTGGCGGATTCCCCAGTTGAGCATGCCCGTCAGCTCTTTGGGCTTGCCAGGAGGAGCTTCCAGAGGAGCGCTAGGCTCCATCTTTTTCTCGCTCGCCTTCTCGGCGAAATGCTCGAACTCGTGCCGATGGGCTTTCTCGTCTGAGACGATGCGGCGCAGCAGTCGCTTGATCTTGGGATTCTCAATGGCCTTTATGTGTTCTTCATATAGATCTATGGCCTCCTGCTCCAGACCGACGTCTCGCTGCATCCACTCAACGATGCTGGCACCCCCTATGGTCATCCCACCCCGCTCCAATGTGGGCTCTGCACCCAATTCGACCACTGTCTCTGCGAGCCAGTCCAGGTGACGCATCTCATCCCTGGCGATGGCCTCGATCTCACAAGCCATCTCGCCCTCTCCCATGGCGTAGGCGTGCCGCAGATACTGCACGATGGCCGCGTGTTCCCCTTTGATGTCCTCGTTCAGCATGGCGATAACTTCCTGCGGGTCTTGTCCGCTCATCTTGGCCTCCTTCTTTTGTTTACAGTCAACCCGACGTTGAAGAAAAGCGCTGCCAGGCAGGGCCGCTCTGAGGCAACTCAGAGTTGCCCTCATCTACCTTCCGCGCGATGCCTAGTCTCCTGCACCCTTCAAATGAATCTCAGATATGGGTCCTATCGGGACCCACCGCGGCACGAGAAAAGGTAGACCGGACTCGGTGACAGCCCAAGAGTATTCTATTTCACTGCCACAGGCTTGGCGGATTCCCAGACACCATGCAGATTGCAGAATGCCAGCGCTCGCAGAGTTGTGGGCTCCTCCAGGATGATATGGAGAGTAGCCTCAGGCTGGGAAACCGTCGGCGCGAACTCGGTGCGACCGAGGAGACGCTCTCCTGCGTACAGTTCCACCCAGTTGATCCAGTGACCAAGCAGGTTGGGGTGCCCCACGCCGTCAATGCCGCCCACCTTCAGCAAGATGGCGACAGGCTCACCAGCCTTCACCTCATCAGGCACCTCAATTCGAGGCATGTGCTTGCGCATCATATCGGTCATGTTTGACGGATCTGCGCGGTTCATCTCCGTCAGCGAAAACTCTTCTGCCATGTTTTACTCCTCCCTTTTCTCTATAGGCTCGGCGATAGGCCGGGCGACGGTTGAATCGGTTCGGTCATCGCAACCCGCGCTGCGGACGGCCTCGAAAGCACAGGCCTCGCAACAGTAGACCCTTTCCCCTTTACGGATGGGCTCGCCTTCGATCTCATCGCCACAAAAGTCACACTCCAAAGCCATAATCACCTCCCTCTTTTCACAGTACGCAGATGGTGCTCAGGGAGTCAGCCCGTTATGAACCCTGTCGCTCCTTCAGAGCCACGAGTCTCACTCGTAGAATCCTCTCGTGATTCATCTCATCCTCCACCAGTCGAAGGAACATCTCCTTGACTTCCGGATCGATAGCTAGGCTGGCTCCTAAGGCATACCTCTGTTGCGAGAGTCGCTCCCGCTCTATAGCTTCTTCAAGTATCTCCAGAAGCTTTTTGTCCACAGAATCATGAGCCGTTGACATCTGTACTCCTTATGATCAATCGTGTAAAGCTTTGATGATGGCCTGACAGAAAGCGGGCAGATCATCCACGACACGCGAGGTGATCAGATTGCCGTCCTCTACCACTTCTTGGTCCAGGTAAGTCGCCCCGGCGTTTATCAAATCGTCTTTGATGCCGCTGAAGCAGGTGGCCTTGTGTCCCTGCACAATACCCGCTGAGATAGGCACCCACGCCCCGTGGCAGACAGAAGCTACAACCTTCCCCTGCTCGAATATCTCTCGCACCAAGGAGTTGACGGCGGGGTAGCGGCGCAACCGATCTGGAGCATATCCGCCCGGCACGATGACAGCGTCGAATTCGGAAGCCTGTATCTCGTCAACGGCCATGTCCACCGTGATCGGATACCCATGTTTCCCGGTATACGTGTCGGTGCCGCCGGTGCCGACTGTGATCACCTCCGCTCCGGCCCCGCGCAACCGCAGCACAGGATACCAGAGCTCCAGTTCCTCGTAGTAATCCTCAGCCAAGACTGCTATTCGCTTTCCCTTCAGACTCATGTCCTTTCTCTCACTCTGATTGATGGGATGCGCTGCTACACCGTCGGAACTAATCAGAACATTCTGAACTTGCTCGCCGGTGCTCCACACAGCGGGCATCTATCCGGCGGCTCGCCAGTTCCGGTCCAACCACAGACCTCACAGATGTAGATATCGCCGATGTTCGCATCCTGGCCGCCCTCCACCGCCGCCTTGGCTTCATCGTATAATTGGGCGTGTACTTTCTCCGCTTCTAGCGCCCAGCTGGTGGAGCGGACGGCGCCCTTCTCTTCTTGTAGCTCGGCCACGGCCCTAAAGGCAGGATACATCTCCTCCACCTCATAGGTCTCTCCGTTGATGCCGACCTGCAGATTGTCAGCCGTGCCGCCTATGCCATCCAGGTTTTTGAAGTGGTTGGTGGCATGAACCTGTTCGGCAAAAGCGATAGCCTTGAAGAGCCGAGCCACGTTGGCGTGCCCCTCCTTCTCCGCTTTGTCCGCGAAGATGAGATAACGCATGTGAGCCTGACTCTCGCCAGCAAAAGCTGCCTGAAGATTGCTCTCCGTCATTTTCCGCATTTTTCTATACATCTCCTAGTATCATACTAAATCAATATTTCGAAATCAAAATCGTCATCCAGGAGCCTGTCTTTATGCGCCGAGACATCTGTCCCCTGTTTAATCAGCTTGATAACTGGGGATACGGGCTTCTTGTCTCCCAGGAGGATGGCGCCCACGATGCGTCCGTCGCGCAGGACCAGCTTCTTATAGACACCCTTAGCAGGATCAGCCTTCCTGAGTTCCTCATACGCCTCCTCAAGCGGAGCGATCAGACCGATTGAGGTCAGGTTCAGGCCCACAACCTTCAAGGTGGTAGACGGCACAGCACCATGGTAAGTGTCGGATCCAGGCTCCACCATGTTACCCGCGGCCACCCTGGCTTGCTCTACCGCGACGGGGATGATGCAGGGCAGTTGTCCTTCCCACTCCGCCACATCGCCGGCGGCATAGACATTCGTGGCGCTTGTTCTCATTTGGTCATTTACCAGAACTCCCCTGTCCACTGCGAGGCCCGCTCTCCTAGCCAAGTCTATTCTGGGTCTCACCCCGGCAGAGCAAAGCAGCAGGCTCGTAGAAACGGATATCCCGTTCGCCAGCAGCACTCCAGACACCGCCTCATCGCCCAAGATACTTTCCGGAACCGCGCCCAGCATGAACCCGATGCCCAGCCCCTCGATTTGCTCCTGCAATACCTTGCCCCCCTGCTGGTCAACCTGCTTGTGTAACAGCCACGGGCCCTGCTCCAACACCGTAACCTGCAGGCCCAGCGATCTTAGAGCATTGGCGCTCTCCAATCCCATCAGCCCGCCACCTATTAGTACTGCCTCCCTTGAACCTGCGACCAGGCATTCTTCGGCTCTGCTGTTGATCGCCACAGCATCCTCGATAGAGCGGAGGGTGAAAACGCCATCTTTCTCTATCCCTGCAAGCGGTGGCAACACAGGGCTGCTCCCTGTAGCCAGCAATAAACGGTCATAGGACACCTCGTCACCGTCCCCTAGGAGGAGGCGCTGACGCGATATGTCGAGTCCTCTTGCTCTGGCCCCCAGATGAACTACAATGCCTCGCTCGGCATACCACTCTGGTGGATAGACATACATATCTTCCGGACTCAGACGGCCAGCCAGGAGACTGATCAGGCGCGGTCGCCAATAGTATGGATGTGTTTCATCCGTGTAGATCTCTATATGTGCGCCGGGAGCCGCAGCGGAAATGGTGCGGGCAGCGGTTATCCCCGCTATCCCATTGCCGATAATAACGAACTTCACTAACTACAAGCTTTCCGCTATTTTCCTGCCGAACTCTCGACAGCTCTCCAACTCCTCAGCCGTGGGCACTAACGCGAACTTGAGGCCAGGCTGCGGAACCTTGAACTTCAAACTCTTTAACCTCTCCTCTATCATGCCCACCGCCTCCCCGCTCCAACCGTAGGAGCCGAAAGCTGCACCCACCTTGCCCCGCAACCTTATCGTGGCCAGGCTGGATAGCAGGTCCCAGATTGGCTTCACCGCGTCGCCATTGAAGGTCGGCGAACCGATAATCAGCGCTTGAGCGGCTTCGATGGGGCCCAAGAGGTCGCCTAACTCTATCTTGGTTACGTCATAGGCCTCAACGTCGACCCCATCAATGGCCGCGCCTTTGGCTATCTCCTCGGCCATCGCCTTGGTATTGCCATAGGCGCTGGCATAGAAAACCAGCACCTTCTTGGACTCGGTCGGGGATGGGGTGCTCCACTCGACATACTGATTAATGTATTTCCACGGGTCACCGCGTAGAATGGGGCCGTGGGAGGGGGCGACCATCTCTATGTCCAGGTCTCTGATCTTGTCCACCGCCTGCAATATCCTTTCCCTAAAGGGCCGCATAATAACCTGGTAGTAGTATTCGAACTCGTAACTGAAATCGCTCACCAGATCATCATAAAGCCGCTCATCGCAGTAGTGGCTGCCAAATACATCACAGGGGAAGAGTACCTTGTCCTCCACAGCGTAGGTGAACATCGTATCCGGCCAGTGCAAGAAAGGCGCGGATATGAAACGCAAAGTCTTGCCTCCTAGATCCAGGGTGTCGCCATCTCCCATCTTGAGGGGATTCACCTCAGCATTGACGATATTGTTGACATAATGTTCACCTGTTCTGGAGACCACCACCCGAGCGTTCTTCGCCTCCGTCAGGAACCTGGCCAGAGAACCGGAATGGTCAGGTTCCATATGGTTGCAGACGATATAGTCAAGGTCCTCCGGTTCAACAAGGGACTTGATATTGGACAGGAACTGCTCATAGAAGCGCCCCTTCGCTGTGTCTATCACAGCGATTTTCTCACCCTTTACCAGGTAAGAGTTATAGGTAGTTCCCCTCTCGGTGGACATCAGGATATCGAAAACCCGAAGCTCGGGATCCAGCACCCCGGTCCAATAGATGTCCTTCTTGATCTCCGCTGGTATCATCGCTAGTCTTCCACCTTTTGGAACATAGCCTTGACAGTGCCGCACTCTGGGCAGACCCAGTCATCGGGCAGGTCCTCGAAAGCCGTGCCTGCTGGGATACCGTTGTCAGGATCCCCCTCAGCTGGATCATAGACGTACGGGCAGATTATGCATTTCCATTTTTCCATATCGTTCTCATCTCTCGATTTCCTCGCCCCTGGTGAGGTAAGCTCGTGCGTAATTCGTTTCGCGGTGGAGAACAGAGCATCGAAGAGCCGCGGGTCAGGATGTAATACTCCGGCCCAATAGGTGTTGTTTACTGCTCTGTATCGGTCTCATCGCTATTCTTCTAGCTTTTCAAACATGTCCTTCTCAGCTCCGCACTCGGGACACACCCAGTCGTCAGGCAGATCCTCGAAAGCGGTGCCGGGTGGGATACCATTATCAGGATCTCCCACAGCTGGGTCGTATATGTATCCACAAGCCAAGCATTCCCACTTTTCCATTTCGTTCTCCTTTCTCTTTGTAGACTTTGTTAGAATGGATTTTTGAAAGCTATCCCTGACAGTCAGGGCAGTAGCCGTAGAACACTACTTCGCAGCGCACGATTTGATAACCAGAGGTCTCCGCTGGCGACAATTGAAGATCGTCGAAGTCATGTGGTATATCCAACATCCGTCGGCAGCCGAGGCAGACCAGGTGCCGATGGGCGTCAGTAGAGGGGTCATAGCGGCTCTTTCCCTCACCCAGATCAAGCTCCATCACCTCTCCCATCTCCACCAGGTGTCTCACGGTATGGTAGACGGTGGCGAGGGATATGTCCGGCATGACGACTCGCACTCTGCGATAGATATCCTCCACGGTGGGGTGGTCTATGTCATCCTGCAAAGCTTGAAAGATCAAACGTCGCTGTGGTGTGACCTTCAGCCCCTTTTCCCGCAAAACCTCACAAAGTTCTTCGACCGATCTCATTCTTATTTACTATTAACTAATATGGATTATTAATTTATACTTATTATACAGTAATTCCGAATATTTGTCAAGTGCGGATTCGAGGCGTTGCGCAGCAAAAGCCCGGGGAGAACGAGGGGTGTTCCTTCGACTCCGCTCAGGACAGGCCCCTCGTTCCCTTCATATGCCGATATCTTGGGGGCTAGTGCCCAACCGCTGCGCAAGCCCTTTGAAGGCATTGTGAAGGTCCATTATTGACGTGCGCCTAGGAATAAGAAATACCCGCGCTCAAAGAGATATCGCTGCAAAGTCCTCTTTACTATGATAACACAAAAAGGCAGTCCCAAACCGATGGATCTGGTTGGGACTCCTGTTGAGCTTGGTTGAGAAAGTTGGGATTTGGTTGGGGGCGGACCTCAATCGGCGGTTACCCGGTCAGCCCTGGTGTAGACATTCATCTTGTCGCCGCGAACATAGCCGACGATGGTCATCTCCCAGGCCCTGGCGAGCCTGATCCCCAGATCCGTCGGGGAGGTGAGGGAAGCGACAATGGGTACCTCCATCTTGACCGCCTTGTTCACCATCTCGGAGGATATACGTCCTGTGGTCAAGAGGAGGCGATCTTTGGTGGGAATGCCGTGAAACATGCACTCTCCCCGGATCTTGTCGAGGGTGTTGTGGCGCCCCACATCCTCGGCCACTACCAGCAGATTTTCGCTCTCAGCCAAGGCGGAGGCGTGCGTGCCTCCAGCGATGCGATACGTTTCAGCCCGCTGGCGAAGCTCGCGCATCAACCTGGATATATCTCTTGGGGAGACGGTGAGCGAGGAATCTAGCTTAGCCTGGGTCCGCGAAAGGTCGTCGAAGGTAATACCTCGACCACAACCTGAGAGAAGCGCAGGACGGCTGGTTAGGGAATCGACGCTCAAAGCGTTGGGTTTGGTCAGCGTTACTTCGATGACGCCTTCTTCCTCCTCGCAGACCCGTAGCAGCGCCACATCATCCAGGCTCTCGATCAGGCCCTCGGCGGCAAGGAAACCCAGCACCATGAAGTTGATCTTATCGGGGGTGCAGAACAGAGTGACCAACTCCTGGCCGTTGACATGGATGGTCCAAGGGGCCTCTCGTACCAGAGGTTTTTCCAGTTTTTCGCTTTCATTTCCGGTATAGCGGAGATAGGTTATCTTTTCACCTATCCTATTGTCCATGGAGCCTGTCAATTGTATCCTTCCTGACGAGCAGCGATATCCATACCTATGGTGATGATGCGCTGTGAGGGTAGTATCGGCCTGCGCGCAGTGTGTCTTCCATCCATGACTTTCAGGTAGCGCTTGCATTTGTCACATACATAGAGCCGATACACCTCATCGTCGCCAAGGTAGTAGGCGAAGGTTTCTCGATCGGTGTTTCCGCAGAAAGTGCACTCGCCTCGTTTGTATATCCATACGGTGTCGCACCGGGAACATAACAGGCGGAGGCCTCCCACTTTCTCCTCCAGGTACGCGAAATCCGGCTCGCCACCGCAGACGGGGCACAACCGCTGATACCATTTCTCTTCGTCGACCAGAGGGGTCAGGATGGTGGCATAGGCTTGCAGAAAGGGGTGCAGAGCGTTGTTCAGAACGAAGGAGAGCAGTTCGCGGTCTACATCCAGTTGTCCTGGCAGTTCAAGCTTGCCTTTCTGCAGGTAGCCAGTGACGATATTGCGCGTTTGATCGGGGTCGTCAGTCAACAGAGAGCGTATCGCTTCAAACTGGGGGGCCAGCTCCTTCTGGTGACGAGCGCCGATATCGCAGATCTGAGCGGCAAGACGGATGAAGCTTTCCTCATCCCACTGTGGTTCCCACCGTCGTAGAAGGGGAACACGCTGGTCTATCAACTTCTCCACCTCTTGCTTATCGGGCTTGAGGTGCTTGACCTCAGGCTTGACCTCGGCGCGAGCCTCGATCAAATCCCGATGGAGGTCTATTGTCTCCTTCAATTCAGGCCTCTTCCGCCCTTCTTCCTGAAGCGCCATCAGCAACTCACTATCCCTATTTGTGCCCATCACAACCCCTTTTCTGTTTCTTGGACGAATGCCCTTCAGTTTCTAAGTATACAATATATAGTCGAAAGTGTCTAAGCTGTGCCTAGGGAGGCGTTACGCAGCAAGAGCCCAGGGAGCACCGGGGGGTATCCCCAGTGCTGTTGCATTAACTTGTCCGGACGAGCTCCTATTGGCCCCCACCCCCCTGAATCCCCCCTCCCCCAGTGGCTGCCGCACCGCGTTACCGGTTCTCCCAATGTACTGGGGGAGGGGGGGAAGTA
>JBFFDV010000072.1:0-11002 GCA_041559215.1 Anaerolineae bacterium
CGAAGGCTCCTCCCACCCCCATGGCCACTGGAACCCCTATGCGGGACAGGTTGCGGGCGATCCATTTCTCCTGCCGAGGCGCCCCATAGGCCACGAAAAGGATATGGGGGCGGGCTTGCCAGATCATGCTCAGTATCTCATCCTCCTCCCTCAGTGCCGGCGATCCGGCATGTGTACCGACAACCTTCAGCCCAGGATAGCGCCCACTTAGTTCTTGAGCTGCTGCATCTGCCACTCCCTCCGCCGCTCCCAGGAAATATACACGATATCCCTTCTTCGCCGCCACGGCTGCCGTACTGACGAAGGTGTCCACCCCAGTGACCCGCTCTTTCAGTGGCGTGCCCAGGATGCGGGCTGCCCAAAGTAATCCCTGGCCATCTGGTAAGGCTAGGTGAGATTCGTTCAGAATGCGGGCGAAATGGGGGTCCTCCTTGGCCGCCATGATGAATTCGGGGTTCACAGTGACCACCTGATGGGGCCGCCCGTCATTGATGAACTCTTCGATCCGCATGAGGGCTTCCTCACCGGTCACGTTGTCGACCCGAATCCCCAGAATGCTTATCCGCACCCGATGTGGCATGACCTTCCTCTGTAGGGATTGAGCAAGAGCGGCGCGGAGGCAGGGAAGCGCTTCTGGAGAACTAATAAGACAGGTGAGCTGATCAATGCACCAGCGATATTGGCAAGTTCCACCGTCAGGATGCTTCCTCGACTCATCTCCGATCCAGGGCCACGATCTTGCCCACTCGCCGCTGATACCGCTCCTCATCGGAGAACTCGGTCTTGAGGCAGATCTCGACGATATCCGCTGCCAAGGCGGAGCCTATGACTCGTTGGCCGAGGCAGAGCAGGTTCGCAACGTTCTGCTCGCGGCTCATGCGCGCGCTGAAGGTATCATGCAGAGGGCAGCACAAAACAATTATACATAGGTTATCCTGCCAGGTCAATCGGGGGATTGCTGCCGTCTGATGGCGCACCTCGGCGAGACTCCATGGGCGAAAGGCCCGTAACAGCGGTGAAGGCAGACTCGATCAGTCCACTGGTGGACACAGGGTTCCTGGCGGGTGAACCCAGGCTTCAGGGGAAGCGGCCCCAAAGTCTCCGGTGATCAGTGATCGAAAAGGAAAAAGCACAGCCGTCGCAACTGAAAACGTCAGAGAAATCCTCTCTTTAAGCCAGGCTGATCCTATCTATGGGATGCCGGGCGAGAGCCTGATATGAACTCATTGATCATCTCTACCAGCTCGCCCATCCGCTCTGGAGTATTGGTCCCATCAAGCTCGATCTCCTCTCCAGAGGTGCTGCGCACTAACGCCGCCCAGTAGACATGCTCCGTCATCTGGCCTTTCTTGTCCATGAAGCGGGCCGTGCGTCGCGCAGGGTCCACGCTAGCTATCGCGTCCAAGGGGAAGTGGATGACCTTGCTGCGCCGCAGGAGATACTGCTGCTTTCTCCGCAAATGTCCTGCAGCCCGATCCAAGATCAGCACCTCTTTCCATGGCCGCACGTAAAGCACACTGACAATGCCAGGTAGAGACAAGACAAGCAGCACCAGCGAGACGATCAGCCCACTGGAGAACTGCCATGGTCTCAAGAACCATATTACGATGAGCAGGACAAGCCCCAGAGCCGCCAGCATCAGTGGCAATTCGCTCCTTCTCTCCAGCCTCAACATCTGAGCTTCTCTCTTTACGACCTTGAAATGGCCCACCTTCTCAGTCATTACAGATCCTGCATACCAAAGCCGTCAATGGCGCAACCCAATCTTGCTACTACACTAGCTTCTAACAGCGGGGTACTTCCGCAAAGCGGCGCTCCTTCTTGCGGGAGGCCATTTGCCCCCTCGACCGCGTCTTCATTCATTTCCGTACCAGAAGAATTCTGGCCGAACCCTGCCTTGATGGCCAAAGGCAACCCCCTCCATCTCCAGCAAATCTCTCTTCATCGCCAAGCCCCCCCCGTAGCCGCCCAATTGCCCATCAGACCTGACAGTGCGGTGGCACGGGACAATAAGGGGAAACGGATTGCGTGCCAGAGCATTTGCCACAGCTCTCGAAGCCTTGGGCTGTCCGCTCATTGCCGCGAGCTGGCTGTACGAGCAGACATATCCCCTGGGGATTGTCCTTTCTGCCATCAACACCCGCCACTGAAACTCCGAACAGCAGTTCGAAGCCAGATACTCGACCGGAAGGTATATCGCTTCCCCACCGAGGTAGCGACGAATCTGCTCGCTGAGATGATCCATCTCCCGTTGCGCGAAGCTTTCGCCAACTCTCTCCTCCTGCCTCATCGCTCTGGAGGGCAGATCGAGCCTGATGACTTTAGGTCCTGACTCTTCTTCGCGCCATACTAGGGCCAAATCGCCAAACCTCGAGGGGATGATTTTATATCCGAATATGGCCTCAGACACAGACTCCTCCTGGCCTTTCTAAGTATGATGCCTATGCTTCGACCAAGGGGGCAAGCTCCCTGACTTGCTGAGTGTGGTTATCAAGCCGCTTCTCGATCTTCTAAATATCCAGGTTACGCACGGCCTTGGCGTGGGTCTGGATGAAACGCTTGCGCGGCGGGACTGCGGACCCCATCAGCTTGTTGAAGGTGCTGTCGGCCTTGACTGCATCCTCTATCTCTACTCGCAGCAAAGTCCTGGACTCAGGGTTCATCGTTGTTTCCCAGAGTTGCTCAGGGTTCATCTCTCCCAAGCCCTTATACCGCTGTATCGCTACTTTGGCACTTCCCAATTTCTTCAGCAGGCGCTCCTTCTCTTCCTCGCTGTACGCATAGTACTGCTTGGACCTGGTTGCGAGGAGATACAGGGGGGGTTGGGCGATGAACAGGTGGCCGTTGGCAATCAGGGGCTCGAGATAGCGGAAGAAGAAGGTGAGGAGCAAAGTACGAATATGTGCGCCATCAACGTCCGCATCTGTCATCAAAATGATATGATGGTAACGTAGACTGCTCAGGTCGAAACTGTCCTCGATCCCTGTACCAAGGGCGCTGATCAGAGCCTGTATCTCCTTGTTGCTGAGAACCTTGTTCAGGCGAGACTTCTCGACATTTAGAATCTTCCCCCGCACGGGCAGTATCGCCTGGAAACGACGATCACGGCCTTGCTTGGCCGATCCGCCTGCCGAATCGCCCTCTACGATATATAGCTCGCACTTAGACGGGTCTCGCTCGGAACAATCGGCCAGTTTTCCAGGCAAGGTCATGCTCTCTAGGGCGCTCTTGCGCACCACCAGATCTCGCGCCTTGCGAGCGGCGGCGCGGGCCCGTGACGCGACGAGACATTTCTCCACAATCGCCTTGGCTGCTCGGGGATCCTCCTCCAAGAATGTGGAGAGCGCCTCTGAGACCACTGACTCCACTAATCCCTTGATCTCGGCGTTACCCAGCTTGTTCTTGGTTTGGCTCTCGAACTGAGGATCTGTCAACTTGACACTGATGATAGCGGTCAGCCCCTCACGCACATCCTCACCGGAGAAGTTAGAATCGCTGTCCTTCAAGAGGTTGTTCTTGCGTGCATAGTCGTTGATGCTCCGCGTCAGGGCCGCACGAAAGCCGGTGAGGTGAGTTCCGCCATCTATGGTGTTGACGTTGTTGGCAAAAGCATAAATGGATTCAGCGTAGCCATCAGTGTACTGCATGGCCATCTCCACAACCGAGCCGTTCACCTCCTTGTCAACGTGGATCGGGTCGTGTAGGACCTTTCGGTTCCAGTTCAGACGGCGTACGAAGGATATTATGCCCCCTTCGAAATAATAGGATCGTTCTTGATCCGTCCGTTCGTCACGAAAGGTAATGCTGAGACCCCTGGTGAGGAAAGCCATTTCTCGCAATCGTAGCGAGAGGGGCTCGAATTTGTAGTCAAGGGTCTTGAAGATCTGACTATCGGCAAGAAACGTGGTCTTGGTGCCTGTGCCTTTGGCCTTAGTACCCACTACCTTCACTGGCGTCACGGGCACACCCCGCTCGTACCGCTGGAAGTGTTTCTTGCCGTCCCGTTTAACCTCCACCTCCAGCCATTCAGCTAAAGCGTTTACCGCGGAGACACCGACCCCATGCAGCCCACTGGCCACTTTGTATCCCCCTCCGCCAAACTTGGCGCCTGAGTGGAGGACAGTATGTACCACCTCCAGTGCAGACTTGCCCGTCTGGGGGTGAATATCAACAGGAATGCCACGTCCGTTGTCTACCACAGTCACTGTATTATCAGTGTGGATAGTGATCTCTATTTTGTCACAGGCTCCAGCGAGGGCTTCGTCTATAGAGTTGTCGGTCACCTCGTAAATCAGATGGTGCAAGCCGCGTACGTCGGTGCTGCCCACATACATCCCTGGACGGCGCCTCACGGCCTCGAGGCCTTCCAGGATCTCGATGTCGGCAGCTTCATATGCGAGGGTATTCTGTGCCACTTTTCGTGCCTAGACCTCCTTTTTCTCCACTAATATTTTACCATACTTTGAGCAATTTGGAAAGTTGAGACAGTTCCAACAATGAGATCGCGCTACAGTATCTGGTGGTCCAAGAGACAATCCACACTACATCTTGTGCCTTACTGCACGCGGAAGTGGATGATGTTGAACTAGATATAGCCAAATCCTAGAAGTGCTGGGGATTCCTCACCTAACACGCGCTTTCGGCTTGCAGAAGGACCTTGCCGGAAGTGCGCCAGTTCGGGTTTGGGGCTTTGAAAGTGACCTTGGCGAAGCCTCGTCTTCAGCAGACCAGGATATCAGATGTCAAGGCTTGGCCATAGGCCTGGCAACGTTTGACACGTACTATACGAGATGATATACTGTAAACGCTAAGCAGTCAGAGGCTAAACCAGGATGAAGACTCGAAAAAGAGAAATCATCGGAGCAGTGGTTATCTTGGGCCTGGTGGCGATGCTTTTTTCCTCCACATTCGCCTGGTTGGTCTACAACTGGCTGAATAACTCATACTATTCTCATGGCTTCTTGGTGCCGCTGATTTCTGGCTTCTTTCTGTGGCGAAGGAGGGATTCTCTTGGGCAGGATAAGCGTGAGCCCAGTAATCTAGGCTTGGTCGTGTTGGGAATCAGCCTAACTGCTTACTTGGTAGCCCAGGTCTGGCAGGCTTATCATCTCTCTGCTTTTGCCTTTATCGTGCTTCTGGCAGGACTGGCCCTTTATTTCCTCGGCGAAAAGGCCACACAGCGCATATCTTTTCCTTTGTTCTTTCTGTTTCTCATGATCCCCCTGCCTTTAATCAACCGACTGAGTCCCACATTGGAGGCCTTTACGGCGAAACTCTCAACAGCTGCGGTTCGGATGCTAGGCGTAGCGGCCACCAATCTGGGTTCTCAGGTTCAGTTGCAGAATTCAAGTTTCGTGGTGGGCGCGGCTTGCAGTGGGTTGAATTCCATCGTCGCCTTGTCCACATTGGTAGTCATATTCGTCTACATCCTCGAGGGTTCCCATCTGGCCAAGACCACCCTCTTGATTATGGCCGTCCCCATCGCCATCGTGGCCAACGTCTTTCGCGTATCCTCCTTACTGGTTATCGCCGATCTCTTCGGAGCCGAGGCCGGAATGAGGTACTTTCACAATTACTCCAGCCCGGTTCTATTTCTATTAGCTTTCCTGTTGTTGATCCTGGTGAGCAGGCTGGTCGGATGTTCAGAGCTTCGTCGCGATATTTGATCGTCATCGTTCTTTTGCTGGTTGCCGCGGGCGTCTGGCTCGTCATCTCTCAGGGATTCATTTCTTCCCCGAGCGGATCTGCCGCTGCACCTGGAGAGGAGCTCAACTTAGGAATGGGCGACCAAGCCACCTATACCGTCATCATCGATGTGGAAGGCTGGTATCGTCGAACCTCTTATGAGCGAGCTTTGGCCACCGCAGTGGATTTCACCTTGAGAGATGATCTATTCGATAGGATTCCCAGAGAAATGGGGCGATGGCGTGCTCAAGGTCGAGATTCGCCTATGGGTCCAGCGGTTGATGAATGGTACGACAATCCCGAGGTCGCCTTGACGCGGGCATATAGTGATGAAGAGGGGAATACAATCGTCTTCTCCATCATTGGCAGCAGGGGAGGGAAGAGCTTCCACCTTTTTGAGCATACCCCATTGACATGTTATCCCGGCAGTGGCTGGCGTATAGCAGATGTGGGACTGGAAGGCATAGAGATCAGTGATTCTTCAGTGAGTGTGCAGCGTGTCATTACCGAGAAGAACCAATTGAGGCGTATTACCCTATATTGGTATTCATGGACCGATCCTGAGAGAAGACCTGAAAACGGTATCCTATCCGTGACACTTCATGCTAATGTCGACCAATCCGATGAGGAGACATTGGAGGCTCTAAAGGGGTTTTTCCGTCTCTTGTACCCCACCGTCATGCCCTGGCGGCGGTTTGGATAGATACTGGGCAGGTTCCGTCTTGGCTTAGCGGGAGATCCTTCCTCAGAACAGTTATCTTTGGCAAGGGGCCGCAAATATACCGCTTTTGAGAAGGTTTATGACCCTGAGATGTGGTCGGTTAGTTAGCTTGCGGTGCGGATGATATGGATCAGAGTATTTCCATTGTGAAAACCAAGATTCTCGTGCCGGGAAAGCGACCCAATCTGCTACGTCGTTCTAGACTAGTAGATTTCATTCACGAACATATTGACCGCAAGCTGATCCTCGTCTCCGCTGCAGCCGGATATGGCAAAACCTCTCTCCTCACCGACTTCACCCATGACACCGAGTTGCCAGTGTGCTGGTATTCTCTTGACGAATGGGATCAGGACCCCAGGCTCTTTATGGAGTACCTTGTGGCCTCAATCAGGGAGCGCTTTCCCCGCTTTGGAGACAGGACCCTGGGAGCCCTGCAGGCAGGAATACGACTTGAAGATATCAACTCCCTAGTGGGCGCCACGGTCAATGAGATGTACGAGTGCATACCCGAGTACTTCGCTTTAGTAATAGATGATTTCCATCTCATCAGCGGTGGTCAGGAGGTCACCAGCCTGTTTAGTTCGCTGCTGCGCCGGCTGCCAGAGAACTGTCACATCATACTGTCCAGCAGGACGACAACCCCTGGACTTCCCATAGTAGAGTTGATGGCACACCAGGAGTTGGCGGGTCTGGGCAACGAGGATCTTAGGTTTACGGCGTCTGAGATTCAGGAGTTGTTGCAGCAGAATCATAATCTGAATATCCCGATCAGGGAGGCGGAAACGCTGGCCCAACAGTCTGAAGGCTGGATCACAGCGATTCTGCTGACCACTCATACCCTCTGGAAGGGACTACTGCGCACGATGGCGCGGGCCAAGGGAGATGATAGCCAAATCTTCGCGTACTTGGCGCGCGAGGTGCTGGAGCAGCAGGCAGAGGAGGTGCAGAGTTTCCTTACGAGTTCCTCAGTCCTGGAACGCATGAGCCCCGCACTTTGTGACGAATTGTTGGGCCTAGACAACTCACGAGAGATGCTGTCCCTACTGGAGGACAAGAACCTGTTCATTTTCAGACTGGAGGGGGATGAAGGTAAGTGGTTCAGTTACCATCGCCTCTTCCAAGACTTCCTGCAGTCCAAGCTCCGGGAGGAGGAGGATCGTTACGTATCGCTCCATCTCACAGCGGCTGAGATTTTCGAGCGTCTGGAGAGTTGGAATGAAGCGATGGGCCACTACCTGCAGGCGGAGGCTTACGAGCAGGCGGCAGGCCTGCTGGAGAGGGTGGCCGCCTGGGCTTTTAAGTCTGGTAGGTGGAGCGGCTTGCTCCACTGGATCGAGCAACTGGCGGGAAAGGTGGATCTCTCACCCTGGATTGTATTGAATCAGTCGAAGGTGTACAGCGAACTCGGACGCCTAGACGAGGCTTTGGTCAACGTGGAAGGCTTGCGAACTCAGTTCTCCGAAAGAGGAGACCGCCTGGGGCTCGCTCACGTGCTGCTGCAGGAGAGCAACATCTATCGCCTACGAGCTGAGTATGCCCGAGCCATAGCCAAGGCTGAGGAAGTCCTGTCCACCGCGGATCCCGAGCATCCTGAGGGCAGCATGACGGTGGCCTCGGCGCATAGAATACTGGGCATATGCTACTGCCTTCAGGGGTACGTCCAAGAAGCCCTGATCCAGCTTGAGAACGCCCTGAAGTTATTCGAGAGCCTGGGCGCAGAGAGCGAATATGAAGTTGCCAATACTTTGCATGACATAGGAACAGTATATCTTTCCATAGACTCGAAGAAGTTCCTAGACTACTCTCGGAAGGCATTGGTGCACTGGCGCCGTTTAGGGGCGAAGGGGCCTTTAGCGATCACACTTAACAATATCGGAGTGGCCCAATACCGCCAGGGCAGATTCGATGAGGCGTTGGGCACCCTACAAGAAGCTCTGACGGAAAGCAGACGGATGGGACTGCTGCCCCATCAGGCCTATGCCCAGGCAACTATAGGGGATGTCTATCGGGCGAAGGGAGAGCACAGCCCTGCACTGCGGGAGTATGAACAGGCTCTTGAGCTGGCAGAACAAGCGAGCGAGGGCTTCCTCGTCACCTATCTGGCAGACGCTCTGGGCAACTTGCAACGCGTGCTGGGCAACTATTCGGAGGCACAGAAACTAATAGACCAAGCCATCGAAAGGGGCTATGAGCACGATTCTGACAATGAGGTAGCGGTTGCCCTCATCTCGCGAGGGATCCTGCTGCATGTGCAGGGGCAGGATCGCGAGGCCCTCAAGGTCATGCAAGAGGCGCTTGACAAACTGCGGGCTATGGGCGTTAAGCAGGAACTGGCCAAGGCATATCTGCACCTATCCTCCATTCTATTCTCGCAGGAGCGCTTGCGCGAGGCGATGCTGAATCTGGAAATGTCCCTCGATATCCTTGCCGAAGCTGGATTTGACCCACTTCTCCTTGACGAGGGGACAGGGACGCGTCCTCTTCTGCGCCACGCGTTGGGAGAATCTGCCCTGCAGGAACACGGGCAACTGGTTGTCAAGCTTATATCGCTTACAGAGCCCTCGGCCGAGTTGGACGAGCCCTCCCAGCTGCTGGTGGAGGAGCCTACCAAGCTGGAGTTCTACGCCCTGGGTCCTTCCAGCGTGCGCAGGGACGGTGATCCAGTGGAGGCGCAGGAACTGCGTCTCGGGGCCAGAGAGATGCTCTTCTTCTTCCTGGCCCATCGCGCGCTCACCAAGGAGCAGATAGTGGCTGCAATGTGGCCCGATCTATCGCTAAGCAAGGCTCATAGCACTTTTCACTTCTATCTGTTTCAGGTCCGGCGCCTCTTAGGAGGGAGCACTTCCATCTCCTACGAAGGGGGAGTGTACAGGCTGGAGTCCAGGCGCTATCTGTACGATGTAGAGGAGTTCGAGCGAGTTTTGGCCAAGGCAGACAAGGTAAGCGGTGAGCAGCGCGAGGCCTATCTCCGTCAGGCTGTCTCTATATATCGCGGGGACTATCTCGAGGACATCTATTCCGACTGGACGGCCGAGCTGAGAGGCTCCCTGGAGCGCGCGCATTTCCGGGCTCTGGAGCAGTTGGCAGGGTATCACGCTCAGCAAGGCAAGCCCGAGGAGGGGGTGGAGTTCTACCGTAGGCTCCTGGACAGGGACCCGCTGCGGGAAGACATCCATTGTGAAGTGATGCGCTGCCTTGCTCAGGCGGGGGATCGAGCGGGGACGATCAAGCACTTCGAGGAGCTACGAAGAATACTTAGTCAGGAGCTTGGAGTAGGGCCTTCGGCGGAGACCATCAAACTATACGAAGCCCTAGTGACTGACGATGGTTGAGGGCTGGATCTTATCAGTGACCTAGACTTCAGCTAAAGGGAATCGACTGTAGTGGGCACGGATCGCGTCGAATCGGACTAGTCTTCAGAGGCAAACCTAAAGTTCGTTCTCACTGAGTGCTTGACATCGTTGGCAAGTTGATGTACAAGAAGGGTTGTAGTTCCAGCAAACGAGCTGTAGCGAGTACTGCCATCTGCAAGATCAGTGTTGGGCAGTGCCTTTTCCGCGAACTGATCTAGGGTGGTGCCAAGGAGGAGTGAAGGTGTAAGCAGCGTTGATGCCCAGCGGCTACGCAGCGCCTGCGTGGCCTTTTCCCCTATCCCGAAAGCAGCATGATCCCGGACGCGATGAACCTAGGGCTGCAAGGTGGTCACTTGGCCCTAGGCGAGCCAATAGTGAAACCGGCCAGGACACTTGGCCGGTTTTCTCTTATGAGGAAGTTAATCAAACGGGAGGCCACGGTTAAGTGTGGACCTGGTCGGCACCCGGAGATCGCTCTTTTGTGGCAGCAGTGGATGAGGAGGCGATTCAATAGCACATGATACTCATAGCTTTGTGCCTGGTATTCCTTCTGGCGTTAGGTGCGCTGGGAGGTAAGGTTGGAAATCTTGCGAGCATCCAGGTCAGGCTGGCGTGGCTGACCCCTCTCGCCTTTCTCATGCAGGCCTACCCGATCTTTTTCCCTGGGCTGAAAGGGGGTGGCCTGCTCAGCGGCAGGTCCTTGATCCTGATACTCAGTCATGGGCTTCTCCTCGTAGTGATCTGGTACAACCGCCAACTGACCGGCGTGAAGCTCATTGGCTTCGGCCTGTTGCTCAACTTCCTGGTCATGGTACTCAACGGAGGGTTCATGCCCATCACGCCTGAGGCGCTCGTTCAGGCCGGATACGACGTCAACGCGCCCCGGCTCGAAACCGGATACCTAGTAGCTCGCTCCAAGAATAGCGTGATGGAGCATGGGGAGGCGAGGCTATGGTTCCTCTCAGACATCCTAGTCTTGCCCAGCTCGTTCCCCATCCCCAGCGCATTCAGCGCAGGGGACGTTTTGATAGCGGCAGGGATGTTCTTCTTGCTTCGTGCAGCCATGATGCGTAAGAGTCTTTCGAGTTCGATCTAGAATGGAAAGGAGAAGTAGATGTCCGATCACACACTGAACAACATAATGTGCTTGGCGCTCGTAGACAGCAAGTTTCGTCACAGCCTCTTGAATGGTGTGACGAATGCCGTGGAGGAGTTCGACCTTGACCCCGAGGAGCAGGACATC
>JBFFDV010000073.1:0-10870 GCA_041559215.1 Anaerolineae bacterium
ACTCGCCAGGTACTGCCTTGGGGGCCATCTTCGACAACGATACCCAGCTTGTTCAGCTCAGCGCGGATCTTGTCGGCCAGTTCATATTCCTTCGCCGCGCGCAGGTCGTTACGAACGGCCAGAAGCAATTCAATGAAGGGTTCGGCCTCAGAGGGTCCTTTGGGCTCCTGCAGGGTCAGTCCTAGGACGTCGCTCAGCCCTCGCAGTATCTCCTGGGCAGGGGCCAGAGCCTCTGTCGGAGCGCCAGCATCACGCGTCTGATTGATGGCTCGAGCCAGATCGAAGAGGGGAGCGATAGCGCGAGCGGTGTTGAAGTCATCATCCATGGCCTCGATGAACTTCTCTCGTGCCTCCTCCGCTGCCGACTCCAGATCGTCTCCGCCCACGCCGGTCTCCACTGAGCCTGGTCTCAACGCCGCGCGCAACCTCTCCAAACCCCTATCGGCGCCCAGTATCCCCTCCTCGGTCCAGGTTATGGGGCTGCGATAATGAGAGGAGAGGATGAAGAGACGGATGGCATCCGGGTTATATCGCTCCAGCGCCTCCTCGCAACTGACGAAATTGCCCAGATGCCTGGTCATCTTCTCCTGCTCCTCACTGGGGCGCAGGAGACCATTATGCAACCAGTACTTCGCGAAGGGCGCCTTGCCTGTATAGCTCTCCGACTGCGCTATCTCGTCCTCATGATGGGGGAAGATGACATCCTGGCCACCACCGTGGATGTCTATCTGATCCCCCAGGAACTGAAGAGCCATAGCCGAGCATTCGATGTGCCAGCCAGGCCGTCCCTTACCCCAAGGGCTATCCCAACTCGGCTCACCAGGCTTGGCCGCCTTCCACAGGGCAAAATCCAGTTCATGCTCTTTCCGTTCGTCCACCTCGATACGTGCACCCGCCTGCATCGCCTCCAGGGACTGCCTGGTAAGTTTGCCGTAGTTGGGTTCGCTACTGATGCGGAAATAAACATCGCCATCCACTTGATAGGCATGTCCCTTATCTATCAACCCCTGGATTATCTCCTGTATCTTGGGAATCACCTCGGTGGCTCGCGGGTACTCATGGGCCCGCTGAACATTCAAGGCATCCATCTCCTTCAAGAAGCGGGCTATATACCTTTCCGCCAACTCCTTCACTGTGACACCCTGGGCATTGGCAGTCGCTATGATGCGATCCTCGATATCGGTGAAGTTCTGCACATGCTTCACCTCGTAACCTCGATACTCAAGGTAACGCCTGATGGCATCGAAGACCAGGTAAGACATGGCATGGCCTACGTGGCAAGGGCCATATACGTTTGGCCCACAAACATACATCTGAACTTCATTGCCCTCCAGTGGCACGAACTCTTCTTTTCTTCGGCTAAGGGTGCTATACACTTTCAAAGACATCTCGATCTCTCCTTCCGTGCATTGATGACAGGAGGTCTATAAGGGATGCCGTCCGAGACGACATCCCCCAAACAGATGCATTTCACTATCATCAAGGCTAAGAAGAGTCCTGGGAGCCTCTCGCCCTCTGGATGCATCTCTCTTTCCCCAGTAAAGCTATCACCGCAGCCAAGCTTGGCCCTTCCAAGGCTCCTGTCAGCCTTGCCCTGATGGGAAACATGACCTCTCTGGCCTTGAGGCCTTCCTGTTCTTTGAATCGAAGCCTTAACTCCTGAAGGAGAGAGCTTGCCTCGGCCAGATCCAGGCTCAGAAGAGAGTTCAATTTCTCTACGAAGGCTGCCAGCACCTTCCTCGCCACCGGTGTCCTCAAAACACCGTTCGCGTCGGCTGTGTAAGCAATTTCATCCAAGAAGACGAAGCCGACATGAGCAGGTATCTGATTCAAGCTATTTACTTCCTCACGCACATGCTCTACCAAGAGTTCCCGCCATGCCTGCGGTGAATACGCTGTACCCTGGCTGCGCTCATCTTGACCATACGTTTCTCTCAGATACGGGGCGATCGCCTTGGCGATTCTGGCCGGCGGAAAGTGACGGATATACCATTTATTGAACCAGTCCAACCGCTCCACGTCGAATATGGCGGGGCTGACCGAAATCCTCTGCCAGGAGAACGCCTCCACCAACTCTTCGAGGGTAAAGATTTCTTGGGTATCTCCCGGAGACCAGCCCAACAAGGCCAGGTAATTGACCATAGCTTCTGGCAGATAACCCCTCTCTCCATAAGAAGCAAGGGAGATATCGCCGAGACGCTTGCTCATCTTGCCCCCGGACTCTTCCAGAATCAAAGGCAGATGGATATAGCGAGGAGGTCGCCAACCAAGGGCCTGGTAGATCAAGATATGCCGCGGCGTGCTGGGTATCCATTCATCCGCTCGCAGCACATCGGTTACTTCCATCAAATGATCATCCACAACATTGGCCAAATGATAAGTTGGATATCCATCGGACTTCAGCAAGACGAAGTCATCCAAGGAAAGGTTCGCGAAACTGATCTCGCCCCGCAAAAGGTCGCGGAATGAGGTCCTCCCCTCCAGAGGCACCTTGAAGCGAATAGCGGGTTCGATTCCCTGAGCTTCGTATCCTCTCACCTCAGCGTCGCTCAACTCCCGACATCTGCGGTCATAACCAGGTGGCTTGCCCTGGCGCTGCTGTTCCTGACGCATCGTCTCCAGCCGCTCGGGCGAACAATAGCACCGGTAGGCCTGACCCTCCTGGAGTAGCTGCCGGGCATAGGTCTGATAAAGGGATATCCTCTGGGATTGATAATAGGGTCCAAACTGTCCTCCTTTCCCAGGACCCTCATCCCAGTCGAGGTCCAGCCAGCGGAGACCTTCCAGAATCATTTGATCGGCGTCTTCCACCGTGCGAGCCAGGTCGGTATCCTCTATACGCACGATAAAGGCCCCTTCGTAATGACGAGCGAACAGCCAGTTGAAAAGGGCCGTGCGCATATTTCCCAGATGAGGCAAGCCCGTAGGGGAGGGAGCAAAGCGAGCACGCACACCCTCACTCATCATCGAGCCCCTGCAAATCTCTATATGCGTTCACGATCAACTTGGGAACCAAGGCACAATCTATCCTACCTGTATTGATGACAAGGTCATAAAGAGTTGAATCAAGCCAATCAACCCGATGATATCGCCGCAGGTACTCTCTCCGTGCTTGATCACTGGCTCCCAGCCTGGCTGCCGCCTCTCGTTCGTCGATCTCCTCGCGCTCGGCCAGATTTGCCACACGGTGTTGGAAGGGAGCAACGATCTGAACGTGCAGAGCCTGGGGTATGTTGCGCAACACAACTTGACCACCTCTCCCTACTATGACCACGTTTCCTTCGTGACCCAGATCTCGGATGACCATCTCCATCATACGCACGTAATCCGACAGAGTCACGGTAAAAGGGGGAACAGCGGGCGAGAAGATGCCTCCAAACGGCCGGGCCACAGAGCTTGCCGCCTCCCGCCTCCAGGTCTCGGCTGTATGTGGAACGGGAGGCATCGTATTCACTCCTTGCAGGATGCGCTCCACTATGCTTCGCTGCCCCTCGAATGCGATCTCCTGCAGGGCGATTTTGGGCACGCCAGCCTCCTCGGCGGCCCGATGAATTATCTCTCGATCTACATACCTGAAGCCCAGAATCCTGGCTACCTCGGCTGCGATCTCACAGCCATAGCTGGCCATCTGTCTGGAAATGGTGATAACGCTCATCCTGGTCAAGTGCTATGGTCTAAAATAACGGCTGTGGGGCTGGGCGAAAATCATCCGTCCTTGAGCCGTCTGGAGTACCTTGGTGACGACGACATCGAGACTGTGATTGATATATCTTAAGCCATCTTCAACCACGACCATGGTGCCATCATCCAGATATCCCACTCCTTGGTTGGGCTCCGTACCCTCCTGGATGATTCGTATTCTCAAGGTCTCGCCGTGGAGGACGGCGGTCTTCACCGCGTTGGCCAATTCATTGATATTGAGTACCCTGACCCCCTGCAACTGAGCCACGCGGTTAAGGTTGTAGTCATTGGTGATGATGGGACACTCCAACCTCTTGGCCAGTCGTATCAATTTGCCATCGGCATCCTTGACGTCCTCTACATCCATGTCCGTGACGCGGACGGGCACCATAGATTCCTGTTGCAACCTGTTCAATATGTCCAACCCACGGCGACCCCGCTTACGCCGCAAGGCATCGGATGAATCGGCAATATACTGCAGCTCCTCAAGAATAAATCGGGGCACTAACAATGTCCCCTCAATGAATCCTGTCTGGCTGATGTCCGCGATACGACCGTCAATGATCACGCTGGTGTCCAGTAGAATTGCATGCTCATCGGTCAGCGGGGTCTTGGTCTTTGAGAAGGAGGACCCCAATATGCCCAAAAGGTCCTCAGCGCGCATTACCATAATGCCGAGGCCCAACATCCCAAAGGTGACACTGGAGAGCAAGGGCATTATGGTTCTCAACGGCGCAGGCAGATAGGACAGAGTGAAAGCTAGCGGCAATGAGATAACGAGCCCCACCGCCAAGCCGATAGTCCCCATGAACAGATTGCGGGCAGGTATCAGTCTTATCTTTCTCCTCGTCCAGAGCGCAGGTCTGATAGTCACCCAAGGGGTCAACAGCAAACCCAGGCCAGCCCCCGCCATGGCAAGGGCCAGCGCAGGACGTAAGTAGGGCACGCTGAGCGCATCGGAAGCTCCAGACCTTATGGCTATGTAGTCGCCCACCCCCCAGCCAGCTGCGGCGAAAACTATCATGCCAACAAAGCGAAGTATAAGTTCTAATCGTTTCACTATCCTACCTCCTACCAATTATCAATAACGAGCAGATAGAAAATGAGTGTACCGCAAAGTACACTCAAGCCAGAGATTCACCTCTTCGCGTTGGCCTTCTCGCGCTTGTATGCTTACGAGCCGAAATAAAAGAGAACAAAGAGATAAGACCTTGCGCCCTCACCCTCAGAAAGGGTAGCCCAATCGTTCGCGCGAGTTCAGGCCAATACTGCTTACGAGCTACTCATGGCTTGTCAATGTGTGCCTGTACTTTGACCTGAAATGACATGTTTGAGCTGCGATGCACAGTCTCTTCTTTAATAGTAGCACATTATTAGATGGATGTCAAGAAAATCTGCCAGTCAAAAAGCCAGCCTGGTGCCTACCGCGTTAGGCACGAATTCGTCCGGCATTTCCGCCGCAAAGCGACGGGTCGCCACGAAACCGGTGCAGTGCGCAGGCACGACCAACCTGGGGCCGATGGCCTTTAGCCCGGCGATGGTGCGGGCAATCTTTTCGGATGTCCCATCACCCAGGTGAAAACCCCCCGCGACAGCCCAGACCTCTTGTACGCTGCTGATCTCCTGCGCGTAGAGGACGGTGTTGACAATACCGGAGTGGGCACAGCCAGCGACGACGATCAATCCTTTCCCCTCGACGTTGATTACGATTGCCTGATCATCGTTTATCGGGTCGTGCACCAAGTCCCCATCGTTGCGGTAATAGGCGCTGGGCATCTCTTTCTCGAAATCTGTGCGCCGTGGGATGGGGCCAGTAGCCACACAACCAGGGGCCAGTTCATGCGGCCCGTCAATGCACACTATCTCGGCGCCTGCCTGTTCCCACTTCTGCGGGTCCTCATGCCACGGACCCATCTTGCTGCCATCGTCGAAGATAAACCAGCGCTCCAGGAAGGCATCGGGGTGAACCACCACCGGTATCTTCCCACCTGCCATCTGGAGGAACTCCACGAGAGCCGCAGTGTGATCTAGATGGCCATGGCTAATCACGACTTGATCCACCTTGACCGGGTCTATCTCCAGGCCAGACAGGTTATGTGGTAGACCTACCTTGGTATGTCCAGCATCCAACAATATCTCCCTCCCTTCAGTTCCCAATCTGATATGCATCGAGAGGCCATGCTCGGCCAACAGCGGCTCTTTCTCTGGTCCGCGCCTTTCCACACCTGGTGTCGACTTCAAGAGCACGTCGGCATAGTTGTCCACCACCGTGGTAATAGTTACGTCCTTCGTCTCGGCAAGGCTCATCTCTCCTCTCCCCTCTCAGTAGGACACATCTTCCCATACATCGCCACTATGGAGCCGGATTAGCTCCCAACCGGTGCCACAACCTGAGCCACAATGTCATTACATCATAACGCCTTCTCCCCCGAAAGCCCCTGTTCATTCCCGTATCGTTGCAGTAACGTCCGGCGGGACATCCAGAATTGATACCTTTGCAAGCGCAGGAACCGTTTCCCCCCTAGGCTTCCAGGGTTGAAAGTCCATATCAAGGCCCAGGAATATATGTTCTCCCAAAAATGCTTGAACCGCCCCCATCGCCCCGCCTCAAGGGTCAAGTTCACCACATCGAAACCCACCTGCGCCGCCGCGCTAGCAAGGGGTGAGGAGTCATCGCCTCCAGGAAGCGCCATCTGTCCCCCAAAAGCCACAATGTCTTCCAACCCCTGCTCCGCTGCGACGTAGGCTGCCAAGCTCCTCAAAGACGTGACCGCCAAACGATAGAAGCTCAGTCCCCACCTCAAATCCGGCCCCTCCGGCGGCATGGGTGGTATACGCTCGTTCCAGAAGTGCAGTTCGCATATCCTGTCCCCAGATCGGATTTTGGTGCCATCGGAGAGTTCTATATCCCCTTTGCATGTAGTGAAGGCGATGCGTAGGATGCAGCCTTCATCCTGGGTAAACTCCTGAACGTGCGCTTGCCGCCGTAGCAAGATGTCGAAGCGGCGCACCATCGTCCGCAGGATATCGAGCATCAAAGCCTCCGATCACTCTCTCTCTATCGTCCCAGGGACACGATAATAATGCCACTAGTTATCAGCGCCACGCCGAACCATTGCCAGTTCGTAATCGCTTCATGGAAGACTAAGCGAGCCCCAAGAACCTGCACCAAGGCGAAGCCAAACCCTGCGGTGATGGCGAAGGCCACATGCAGCGAGATAAGGCGCAATAAGAAAGTAAAAGCTATGACAGACAGAAACCCTGCCACGTTACCCACCACCTGCCACCACAGGAAGCCTTGCCATCCAGCGCTATCGGCCGACAGTTTGAAGCCGATGTTGCTTATCACGGTGAAGATTAAATTCGATACCGTCAATCCCACAATGGATACAGCCCTCAAATCTCCTCGCCTCCTTTCCTCGTTGAGCGTTTAGCCATCAGTGCGACAGCTTTTCGTGCATTGTAATGGGAATGGGCTTCATTGTCAAAGGTCATCACAGATGGTGTTGAAAAACGCTTGTTGTTCTGCTCTCGGGTTTATAGTCGGTGCACAGCATAGGGGGTCCTCAAGGGCTAAGGGTGAGCCCTGAACGTGTGGCATCCTCCCACGACCAGATGACACATTATGGGAAACGTGATATAATATCATCGATCACAAACCATCTGCCAGGCCGCAGTATGATGGGTACAACGGCGTGATGCCGAAAAGTAATCAGGATCAATCTACAGAAAACAGCAACGGCGAAATAGAATATCGAGGAGGGAGAAAGATGGCCGAGCTATATACAAAGGTCGACTTAAAGAAAGTCAGAAAGCTGAGACGCTTCAAGATAGATTACAGCAGAGTGAGAAAGCTGGAGTATCGCGACCCCCAGAAGCGTACACCGGCTTTTTTCGATGCCCATCTGCTGGAGTTCCCTACTGCTCCTTTCCAGACCAAGAGCGTGCCACGACCTCAGTTCCCTGATGACTTGCGGTATCTCCAGGAGTATAGCCGTCGGCACTTTCCCCGGGGAAAGATGCTCGTCCTGGTCAACTGGGAACTGTACCCGCAGATCGAGGACTCCATCAGCCGCTATGTGATGGATCTAGCCTACGAAGGGTACTATGCAACTGTTGAGCAGGTGTCCGGTGGCACGCCTCAAGAACTGCGAGACTTCATAAAGGCGGCGCAGCCTATAGTGGGCTGCCTACTGGTAGGGAAGCTACCGGTAGCGTGGTACGAGATAGAGAATGACTTCGGCGACAGTGGCTACACCAACTTCCCCTGCGACCTGTACTACATGGACTTGAGCGGGATCTGGGGCGAGGTCGATGCCGATGGCAAGTTCGATTCCCATAGCGGCGATCTCCGCCCAGAAATCTGGGTCGGCCGCCTGAGCACACCGACCAGGGACGGCAATGATGCCGAGTTACTCAAGGACTACTTCAAGCGCAACCATCTTTTCCGCACTGGTCAACTGGGGTTCGCTCCCCGGGGCATCGCCTTCGTGGACGACGACTGGCAAGACTTCGACGATTGCGCCCTTGATTATGCCTTCCCCAAGAGCCGCGTCAAGGCCTTCACCGAGCCAGCGGTGACCAACGCCGAGAACTACAAGCAGAATGTAGACCAGCTCGCTGGCTGGTTCCAGTTGTGTGCCCATTCCTCCCCGTATGTCCACGCTTTCAAAGTCCCTGGCGTCCCTGATCAATTCGTCCACAACACCCATCTGCGCGACACAAATCCTCCCAATGCCTTCTTCTATAATCTCTTCTGTTGCAAGAACGCTCGGTTCACCGAACCGGAGTACATGGCTGGCTGGTACATCTTCGACAAGCCAGGATCTGGTCGCTGCAACGGGATGGCCGCCATAGGCAGCACTAAGACCGGCTCCATGTTCTTCTTCGAAAACTTCTATGGGCCGATGGCCCGGGGCAAGACCGTTGGTGAGGCCTACAAAGCGTGGTGGCGGGCTCTGGGAATAATTCATGAGGACTGGAAGAAGAGTTGGTTTTATGGCTTGACCCTACTGGGCGATCCGACACTCCAGTGGTGGAGCGGGGCGGTGCCCCGTCTGTCAAGGCCCGCCGCAGGGAAGGTTTTCAGTGACCCGCCGGGGCCCGTCACCTTTAGCTGGCACAAATGGCCTGCGGTGAAGGATGTAATGTACACCATAGAGATAGACTCCTTTGGCGGCCTCAGCCCGGGCAAGTGGGCAGCGGAGGTGGAAGGGCAGTGGTTGGTGCGCTCTGGCCTGCAAACTACCACCTACGAGCAGGACGTGACAGGAGTAGAAAGGGGGCGCTGGCGGGGCCGTGCTACCCTGGATAGCATTGACTGTCCCTGGAGTCCCTGGCGGTACTTCGAGTACAGGGGCTGAAGGTCGTATCAACATTTCATCATTTCATTCCCTTCCAATTACAACTTAAGTCGAGCATATCTTAGCTCATGGTACCCGCCAAATTGGAGAATGCTGGAGGTGAAGATCATGTTTGGAGGCAACAAACGCCAGCAAGAAAGCAGGACGGTGGAGGAGAAATCGGAGGCCAAGTTCAGAAAACTATTCGAAAACTGCCCGGATGCCATCTTCCTGGCCGATGCCGAAAGCGGGATCATAATAGATGTCAATCTAGCTGCATGCGAGTTGATGGATATGCCTAGGGAGGAAATACTGGAGCTGCATCAGTCTCGACTTCACCCTCAGGAGGAGACGGAGAAGTATGAGGCGATCTTCCAGGAACATATTCAGAAGGGCAAGGCGATCACTCAAGACATCCACATACGGCGTCCATCGGGTGAACTGGTGCCAGTTGACATCTCAGCGACTCTGGTAGAGGTATCTGGGCAACGGATCGTTCAAGAAGTTGTCCGGGACATCACCGAGCGCAAGCAGGCGGAGGAGGACATCAAGCGGCGCAACGAGGAACTGGCTGCCCTCAACACCATCGCCAGCACGGTAGCCAGGTCATTGGACCTGGACGAGGTCATTAACCAGGCCCTGGATAAGGTGCTAGAGGTGATGGGGGCAGAGGTGGGAACAATCAGACTGCTTGATGCGCACACTGGAGAGATGGTGCTGGCGGCTTATTCAGGTCTGAGTGACGAATATGTTCAGAGAGTGAAGAGCCTGAGGGTGAGCGGAGCGCTGATCCACAGCTTGGTCACCAGCGGAGCACCAATCCTGACAGAGGATCTCTCGAAAGACCCCCGCGCTGAGCCTACTTTGAGAGAAGCTTTTGCGAAAGAGCGGCTACAATCATCAGTAGCGGTACCTCTGAAATCGAAGAAGAAAGTGCTGGGCATGCTAGTCGTAATCAGCCATGGAGCCCACAAGTTCAGTCCCCGGGAAGTGGAACTGCTAACCTCCATCGGCAGCCAAATCGGGGTGGCCATCGAGAACTCTAGTCTTTACCAGGAGGAATTGCGGAGGGTCTTCGAGATGGAAGCCCTGTGCCAGACGACGCTGGACATCACGAAACAACTGGACCTGCCGCTACTGCTGCGCTCCATCGTGGAGCGAGCTGCCGCACTAGTGGGGACTACGGGAGGGGGTCTGTATCTGTACCGTCCAGAAGAGAAAGAATTGGAGTTGGTCGTCAGCTATCATTTGGCCAAAGACTACACCGGAACTCGCCTAGCAGTTGGGGAGGGGCTTTCAGGCGAGGTGGTGCTTACCGGACGACCTTTGATTGTTGAGGATTATGCTAGCTGGGAAGGCAGATCAGAGAAGTATAAAGACACGCCCCTTCGCGGGATAATGGCAGTGCCTCTAAGGTGGGGGGAAAAGATCGTTGGGGTGTTGAATGTGACGGACGTGGAGCAGCCCAAGACCTTCACCGACCATGATCTGTGGCTGCTGGAGCTATTCGCCAGCCAGGCAGCTATCGCCATCGAGAACGCCCGCCTCTTTGTTGAACGGGAACGGAGGATCAGACAACTGGCAACCCTGCACAAGGTCTCTCTCGAGGTGGTTGCCACGACCAATCTCTCAGATGTGCTGGCAACCGTGGTTCAAAAGGCTGTCCAATTGCTAGAGGCCCAGGCAGGAGCCATAGACCTGTTCGACCCGGAGACACAGGAACTGGAGATGAAAGTCAGTTATGGTTATAGCAAGGACTACAGCGGGATAAGGCTTGCTTTTGGGCAAGGGGTGGTTGGGAAGGTCGCAGAAACCAAACAGCCTCTGATCGTGGACGACTATGCCGA
>JBFFDV010000074.1:0-10811 GCA_041559215.1 Anaerolineae bacterium
CACTATTTCGTGGCCCGCCACCAGTTTGTTGACGAGCCAGAAGAAGATGTCGAGAAAGAAAAATCTGGCCTCCTAGGAAGCGTTCAGCGTTGGGCCCATGGCAAGAAGGCCAGCAGCCCTTCAGTGGTCGGGTATTGTGGCTTCTGGGTAGCTGCTGACGAGGTGCACATAAGTACGATAGCCGTTAATCCCAGCTTTCGAGAGCAAGGCATCGGTCAATTGCTCCTGGTTACCGCCATCGAGAAAGCCCTAGAGTTGGGTGCCAATCTAATCTCCCTGGAGGTACGAGTTTCCAATATAGCGGCTCAAAACCTGTATCGCAAGTACGGCTTCAAGGTGGTCGGGCGCCGGCGCCGGTACTATTCTGACAACCGGGAGGACGCCTTGATCATGACCGCAGAATACATTGCCTCGGCTCCCTATCAGAGGATGTTTCAGAAACGACACGAAGAGCTGATCCAGCGTCTCAGGAGGATTCCCCTAGCTGCGAAATAGCCCCACAGAACTATCTCCCAGGCAGCCCTTCAACGGATGATGTTAACGGCGGCCAACCAGAAGAGTATCTGTACTAGCAAGGCAATCGCGGTCAGAAAATAAGCGAGGGGCCGTTCCCAACGATGTAGGCCAAACCCAAGGACGGTGTTGGCCAGCAACACGATGAGGCCGATGATCGGCAGTTCGAAAAGCTCCTCTTTGGTCCCGATCAGTTTGACCTGTCCCGCCTCGGAGAGCAAAGGAACCAGTTCGGGCAAGGAAGGGTAGCGAGCCGTAATGTACGCAAACAGGCCAGCGTTCGCTAGTGCACCTGAGGCGGCCATACCAAGGGCCTTCCAGTCACGCCAGATGGGAAGAGCCATCAGTCCTCGTTCTTCTCTCGCCTGCTGTAATCCTTGCGCAGGGCCCAAACTTTGCCGAGCGCGTAACGCCGACAAGAATCCTGTAGGATTGCTGGGGGAAATGACGTAGGACATAGTCGGGGTAGCGATGAGCAACTGCTCTGAGGGACGATCAGTTGAGTAGAACAGAACCTCCCCCGCTTTGTCGTGACGCCCTCGAGCGATGCAGTAGCCTGGCCAGCGCAGCCCCGTGATCTTGAGCTTTTCCCTGGCCTTCTCTGCGGAAACAACGGATTCGATAGCCGCCAGAGGGATTATCTCCTGACGCCTGGCCCACGAGATAACCAAGCTGTCTCGCCCTAACAGGTACCTCAGACTGAACAGCCCGTATAATAGATATGCAAGGATGGCAAGCACGGGCGAGGATAGGAATATCAAAAGGCCCAAAAGGAATGAGAAAAAGCTCAGGGGTTGGCTTCTCAGAATGAGGAGAAGCAGCCCATCCAAAAGCAAGATAGCTAGCATCGCGCCTATTCCGACGCCACCTCCCAGGAGACGTCTAGGTTTCCATTCCAGCATGATGTTCCATATCTCCCTACAGGCCCGCCCTCAATTTCGGAGAACCTGGGGCGCCCTGATGTTGTCCTTCAAGTTCCTATTGGTCTGGGTAAGGCTGCTCCCAATATGCGGGCCGCGTTGTTTCCCAGGATCATGGCCTTCGTTTGCTCATCAATAGCGAGGGACCTGATAGCCTCGATATTGGCTTTGATGCTACGCAGCCCAGGCCAATCGGAGCCGAAAATAATCTTTTCGCCATTCCTTTCCAGCTCAGGAAAATACTCCAGCAGCTTTTGCGGAGGCAACCCGGAGATCTCCATGTAGACGTTACTGTGTAGCCTCGCCAGGAAGAAAGCCCGATGATACCAAAACCCTCTCCCACTATGAACCTGAATCAGGGTCAGGTCAGGGAAATCCACGGCCACGTCATCTATCCAGAGAGGATCGCCATATTTCAAGCGTGCCCCCCTGAATATAGACGAGCCAGTATGAATCATCACCGGGATCTCCAACTCCTCAGCCTTGGCGTAGATCGGATAAATCGTGTTATCATTAGCGTAGAAACCTTGATAAGTGGGATAGAGCTTCAGACCTTTGAATCCCATGTCTAGAACGCACCGTTCCAATTCCTGGGCGGGGTTGGCGACCATAAAGGGGTTGATGTTAGCGAAAGGTATTAGAGCCTCATGGCCTTGACAAAACGTGGCTACAGCCTCGTTGCTGATCACACCGGTGGTGATGGGACTGATCTCGGTCAGGACTACGCCATAGTCGACGCCACTGTCATGTAGCATCTTGACGAGAAGCTCAGGATGCCTCATGACTTGATACAGATAATTCAGCTCCTCGCCGCTGGAGTTCTGAAGGTACTGCTTCGCCCAAGGACGAAGGTTTTCCGGATCCATAATATGCAAGTGAAAGTCAATGACAGGCATCGGGTACCTTTCTCCATTGAATCATAGATTCTACATTCGCTCGCAACACGTGCTTGAACCACATCCTCTCCATTATCAGTCCCCTGTCTCGCCAGCTTTTTGGTATCCGGTTGTAACGGGTACCCCTCCACATGACCTCGATATGCCTGCTACGAAGGAGGAGGACAGGGAGAAGCATGAGATTCGATTTCCAAGGCAGAGGATCCAGATCAATCCCTTGAGCCTTGTAAGCCTGCCACATCAGGGAGGCACAGGAGTAGTGAGTGGTATCTCCACGGCCGAGCAATATGTTACGCAATGTGGGCGAGTAAGGAAGCCCCAGTCTTCCCATGGCATATCTGGCCGCGGCTGCCCTTTTCTCTCGCGCGCACCTCACTCGGAGCGCTATGATATCATGATTGACTTGGTAGACCTTCAAGGGAACGCACTGTACTGTTCCCCACCGCTGCTCCTCGATATACTCTCCGCGGGGGTCTGCTATGGCATCAATCACTCCGTCTTCGGTGACGATGCCCACATGAGACCAGAAAAGGATATATCTCACGGGGCTTCGGTCCGTGGGATTGGCTACCAGAAGGAGGTCACCTGGCTCTAGGAGGTCGAAGTCGAGGTCGTTCTCCTCTTTCAAGAAAGGTTTCACAGTCAGAAGTATACCATCTTTGAGGGAATTGGAAAAGAAATGGTCTCGCTCCTCTTAGCTTCGACATCGCCACGACGGCGGGAGCTGCTGTCTCTGTTGGGCATCTCATTCGAGGTAGTCAGCCCTGATGTGCAAGAGGACGCAATCATCGATGGCGACGCCAAGGACATAGCTCTGCGCTTGGCACGGATGAAGGCCGAGGCAGCCGGCAGGACAGAGCAGGAGAAGATCATCGTCGCCGCTGACACCATGGTACTGCTGCGCGGCCAAGTGATGGGCAAGCCCGCTGATGCGGCTGCGGCATCCGCCATCCTGGCAGCTCTGCGCGGACGCAAACATCAAGTCATAAGTGGGCTCGCCGTTGCTGATCCGCACAGCCAGGATATGACCCTTGAGGCAGTGGAGACACGGGTGTGGATGAGATACTATAGAGACGAAGAGACAGCTGACTACATAGCTAGGGGAGAACCCTTTGATAAGGCCGGAGCCTATGCGATACAGGACCAGATATTTCTCCCGGTGGCGCGAATCGAGGGCTGCTACGCTAACGTGATGGGACTACCCCTTTGCCATCTTCACGTCATCCTGGAGGGAATGGGCTTATCTCTGCCCAGGTCACCATTGCAAGCTTGCCAGACTTACACTGGCCGGTCGTGCCTCGTAGCTGACCGAATCTTGCAGAGATACAATGATTGACTTTGTCTCTGCTGCATTGTACAATTACATTGAAGCTTTCTGCTGGTTCGATCCATTGATTTTGATGACCAGGCCGGCTAAGCGGTCCCCGAGCTTGCGCTGAGCGAAGTAGAAGGGGATAATCTTTGTAGGCAAGCGTTCTTCGGTGCGAGAAGCAATGTTCTTCGCCCCTGCTGTCACTCAGTATGAATACGACTTGCTCTCACGTTGGCTCACCACAATCACAGAATCATCAATAGAAGACAAGTGAACAAAGATTCGTTGCTACAAGCACTGCCGAAGCTGCGAGATCGGAGCATTCTGGTTCTTGGCGATCTTTTTCTCGATGAGTACGTCGTAGGTCGAGCCACGCGACTATCCCGCGAGGCGCCGGTTCCGGTCCTGGAGTTTGATCGTCGTTTCTTCCTGCCCGGCGGCGCTGCCAATCCCGCCCACAACATCAGCGGTCTGGAAAGCATTGCACACCAGATAGGGGTAGTTGGTGATGATGAAGCAGGGCGTACCTTGGTGAACCATTTACGCCAGGCAGGAATCGCCACCTCTGGTCTGGTTACCGACCCAACCAGGCCGACTACCACCAAAACCCGTGTGGTAGCCGAGGGCACCCTAGTTTTTCCCCAGCAATTGGCCAGGATAGACCAAGTGGAACGCCGTCCGCTGGATAGGACAATCAACACTCGAATGGTCGATCACCTGCAGGAGATAGCTCCCCGGGTGGAAGCCTTGCTCCTCTCCGACTACAAGACGGGCGTGGTGAACGAGGAGACCATTGCCACTGCCTTGCGTCTGTCCCGTCAACATCGAAAACTCATCACGGTGGATTCTCAGGGAGACCTGTACAAATTCAAGAGCTTTGATCTGGTCAAGTGCAACCGTCGTGAGGCCGAGACCATGCTGGGGCGAGAATTGCGGACTGATGTCGATTTTCAGCAGGCGGGGGAACGCTTGCTGGCCGAACTTGGCTCATCGGCCATCCTCATCACGCGAGGCGATGAAGGGATGTCTTTGATCAGCCGTGAGGAGGGAAGCCTGCACATCCCGGCCGCCAACCGGACCGAGGTCTTCGATGTCACCGGCGCCGGCGATACCGTCATCGCCATCGTCACCCTGGCCTTGGCTGCGGGACTGGGGCTCACCGAGGGCGTATACCTGGCCAACTATGCTGCTGGGCTGGTAGTGCGCAAGCTGGGCAATGCTATCCCCAGCTACGAGGAGCTGGCCTGGGCCATAGAGAGCTGGCCAGACTTTGAGGCTGCCTAGAAGTGGCAGCCGAATCCACTATCCTGGCCAAATACCACCATTCTGGTCCAATTCAGACCCGATTAAGACCGGTATAAGACCCGATTTTGACCGTAGAAGATTACAATAGAGAGAGAAAAGTGAACAGGAGGTCATAAATGGGAAGAGTAGGGATTATTGGAGTCGGACAAAGTGCTTTTGTCCGCGGATACCCTGGTTCGATCCGGGAACTGGCCTACGAAGGATTTAGGGAGGCTGTCGAGGACGCCAAGGTATCGCCTAAGGATATTGACGCATCCATCATCTGTTCTGCCCCCGAATATGACAAGCAAAGGTCTCCAGCGGGGGTGATCGCTGAGTACCTGGGTCTAGTCCCTCAGCCCACCTTCTATCTGGAGAGTGTCTGTTCTTCCAGCAGCATGGGCCTAAGAGTCGCCTACTCAATGATCAAATCCGGGCTTCATGACATCGTCTGCGTATTAGGCTTCCAGAAGATGTCTGAGATCTCGTCGGCCGAATCTCAGGAGAGAATGGGAAGAGGCGCAGATATCCAGTGGGAGTCTCCCTTTGGCACCATGATGCCCGCTTATTACGCTATGTACGCGCGGGCACACATGGCAAAATATGGAACCACCGAGGAAGACCTGGCCCTGATAAGGATCAAAGCGGCAACCTACGGGCAGTTGAATGAAAAGGCTGTCTACAGAAAGCCGGTGACGATGGAGCAGATTTTCGACCCCGAGAGGCCTCCGGTGGCAACTCCTTTGAAGGTGTTTGACTGCTGTGCCAATGCCGATGGCTCTTCGTGCATAATCGTGGCTAGTGAAGAGAAAGCTAAATCCCTATGCGAGAAGCCGGTCTGGATCCTAGGACTCGGCGCAGCTTCCGAAGCGGTCAATATGGCCGGACGAGACCTTTTCACAGGTCTGAGCGTGGCGAGAGAAGCTGCAAGACAGGCCTATGAGATGGCCGGGGCGGGCCCGGGAGATATCGACGTGGCCGAGGTGCATGACTGCTTCACCGTTGCGGAGATGATGGCTTATGAGGACCTGGGCTTCGCCGAACCAGGTGAGGGGAAGGCGCTTATCCGGGACAAGGAGACCTACAGAGAGGGTAAGATCCCGGTAAACGTAGATGGGGGACTCCTATCTAAAGGGCATCCCATTGGGGCCACAGGCGGTTCTCAAATAAGAACCGTCGTGCTTCAACTCAGGGGCGAAGCGGGGCCCATGCAGGTGAAGGACCCTGAAATCGGATTGGTTCACAACATTGGAGGCGTCGGCCTCTATGGCAACGTCACCATTCTGGGGAGGTCATAAGATGGCGGATAAGAGACGAGAAGTTGATGATCGCTTCAGCAAATTTGGCACTGTGAGCTTCACCTCGATTTCGAGAGTAAATGATTTCATAGACTATCTGGAGCAAGGGAAGGTGATGGGCAGCAGATGTAAGAATTGTGGAACGGTCCATTTCCCTCCTAGGGCGGACTGCGCTGAATGCCTATCCAGCGATATAGAATGGTTCGAGTTGACCGGTACAGGAGAACTGGTGAGCTTCAGCAAATTGATGTATGCTCCCGTAGGGTTTGAAGAGGATCTACCCTATTCCATTGCCATTCTTGACTATGGGGACTATAAGATCTTCGGCCGGATCTCCAAGGATATTCCCGATAAAGAACTGGAGATCGGGATGGCCATGAAGACAGAGCCGATCATCCTGCCCAACGGTCAGCTCAGCTATGTCTTCACCAAGGCCTGAGGCCGTAGCTTGCTCGCAGCAGTGATCTTGCGCTCGTGGCAATCGCGAAAGAACGAAGAGGCTGGTTTGACCAGCCTCTTCGCTTTCCCGTCCGTATGCTATCTAGCCAACAGGCTCATAACCCATTCCACGAACTGCGCCAGGAAGTCCCATGGGCTCAGAGAAGCGCCTGCGGACGGTGGCGCAGGTGGAATCTCAACAGGGGCAAACTCACCCTCACCCACCTGATAGGCCACCCCCTCCAGCACCACGATCACCTCCTGACCCACTGAGAAGTAGTGCCCCCACTCCGGATGGACCGCTATCAAGGCGAAGTAGTCATCACTGCCGAAGCCCACCCTCACCGTCTCCATGGATGCGTCATAGGTGGTGTCAGTCCAGATGCCATCGCGCAGCACGAATACCTTGTCCCTGGCATACTTGATCGCCTCAGTACTATCCTGAACCCGCTCTGAAGAGCGCAGCGCCTCCCGGTTCTCGGCATCCTGCACCGCCCCGGCACCTACCATCGGCGCGGGAACGGCCGTGGCCTGATACCACATCTCCTCGGCTGTTTCCTCCCGGCCTTCACGGGTGAAGATCTCCTGCTCCTCGTCAACAAGGAAGGAGGTATACGGGGTCATAATCCCGTACCGTACACTGAGTTCCACGATCTCGTCGATCAATTCTCGCCCCTCTCCGTGCAATCTTATCTGATTGAGCAGATAACCGATCTTACGCATAGCCCATAGCCGGGGGATGAAATCATCGCCGCCCCTATTGGAGAAGGATAGGTTCTCATAGACAAGCACCTCTACCTCGCCGTTCACCTCGCCGCGCAGGGTGATATCTGTACTGCCTCCTTCCCGGTAGCGGCCGACCATCAGTAATTGACTGCCTGCGAAGAGGTCGGGCAGGGGATAGGGATACGTATCTTCGACACGCAAATCGCCAAAGTCCAACTCTATGTTGGCCAGCAGCGGCATGCTCACCTTGGCATAGAAACTGGATACCTCTTCCTGAAGGCTCTCGTTGGGGCGCACATAAGAACTGGCCCCCCGGTTGTCCTGGGCAATGGTATCTAACAGGAAGGTATTAACATCGTCACCGACGCCAAAGGTGAAGATTCTGACGGTATCCCCGGCTTGGCGGTTCACATTAGCGATAATCCTATCACTTTCGGTGACACCCTCCGTGGGCACGCCATCGGTCAGGAAGATGATGATCTGAGGACGCTCACCAGTCGCCATAGTGAGTGCCTCTGCCAAAGCCAAGTCTATGTTTGTCCCCCCGACCGCGCGCAAATCGTCAATGAATCTGCGAGCCTCTTCCCCCTCCGCTGCAGGTTGTGGCTCCCTAGCATACGTTCTGACACTGGTACTGAAAGCCACGATATTGAAGCGGTCTTCAGCGTTCAGATGATCGAGGATGTACTCAAGAGACTCTTTGGCTTGAGCGATCTTCTCCCCCTCCATACTACCCGATGTATCGAGGACGAAGATCACATCCTTGGCCACCACATCCCTTTCGTCCACCTCAAACTTGGGCGCAACCAGCAGTAGGAAGAAACCATCACCGCGAGACTCCCGATAGCTGAGAAGATTCAGTCCGAAGTCCTCATCAGACACAGAGTAGTACAGTTCGAAATCCCGGTCTGGAAGCACATCGGCGGCCTCAAAGCTGATATCGGCCGTGTGCTCATCGATGCGATCTATGGCGACATCGTGGCTAGGCGAGTAGATGGCCTTGATGGCCTGCGAGGAATGGAGCCTAACCGTGATGACCACCTCTTCCAGGGGCTCTGCAGAGAACCGCTCCGTGTCGAGGGGATAGACATATTTGACCAATCCCCTATCGTTGTCCAATACTTGTGTATAGGCCAACTCCACCCGCCGCTCATCTCCTGGCCGGATGGGGAATATGCTGGCCTTGAAGGTATCGCGCCCTATATACTCCAGCAAGGCCGGGTCGAGGCGGCGCCGCACTATGTCCTCATATATGCTGCGGGCCTCATCACGGGGCAATATCTCCCCTTCCCACCTCTCGCCATCCACATACATGGCGAATTCCGAGATAGCTGCTTCCTGGGGCAGAGGGAAGATGTAGATGCCTTCCAAGTCATAACGAGTATCGTTGAAGAAGACCTGATCCACCTCAGTAGTCGCTACTTGGTCCCTGATATCCACCATGACCCGATGGTACCTGATGACCAAGTTAGGAGTATCTGGTGGCGGTACCCCAGGTGGTGGATCCACTATTACGACCCCATCGGCGTAAGCCACCCCCCCGCTCGAGAAGAGCAACCCTGCAATGACGAGAAACATGAGAAATATCTTCCTTTTCATTTCGTACCTCCTCTCTCAATCTAGTCAGACAACCTTCCAGTTAGGCTCTTTCGACTAGAAGACGCAAGTGGAACACAAAAGGTTCCCGATCCATCCTCTGGCAGCAATGGCAATAGTCTAGCTTTGCGCCCTATAGTACCAAAGGGGGGTTGTCAAGCTTAATAAAAGCTGATATAATATAGTGTGGGGGGAATAACCATGGCTGTAAACCTTCGGGCCTTTGAGTCTCAACGCCAGAAGAGCGGCCGTCTAGGAGTTTTCATGCCTCTTCTCGAAGTAAGTGAGACACTGCTATCCGAAATAGACATTGAACGCCTCTACAAACTTATCCTAGAGATCGTTCAGCGAGAAACCGACGCCGATGTGGTCTCTCTAATGTTGAGGGCTGACAGCGCGCAAGAGCTGTGCGTCCAGGCCGCCATAGGATTGCCCGAAGAGGTGATAGGCTATACTAAGACCAAGGTTGGGGAAGGTATTGCCGGCTGGGTAGCTCAGCACGGAAAGCCATTGCTGCTGACTGACGGTGCTCTGGTTGACCCGGGCATCCGCGAAGCTATGCAGAGGGAGGACGTAGCCTCAGCCCTCTGTCTTCCGCTCAAGATCAAGGGACGAGTCATCGGTGTCTTGAACGCCAGCAAGACAACCCCAGAATCCCCTTTCAACTACCGTGATCTGGAGCTTCTATCCATATTGGCCAGCCAGGTAGCCATTGCCATTGAGAACTCTCGCATTCACGAGGCGACCAGGCGCAGAACCAGACAACTCGCTGCCTTGAACGAATTGAGTCGGGTAATGATTTCCACCCTTGACCTGGACGAAGTGCTGCGCCTGGCTATGCAGGGAATAAACAAGATCATCAGCGTGGAGGCCGGCTCCCTTCTATTGTTAGACGAAACCACAAGCGAATTGATCTTTCGTATGAGCTTGCATGGTGATGTGCAAAAATTCGCTCCCTTCAAGCTCCAGGTAGGACAAGGCATCGCCGGTTGGGTAGTCAAGGAAGGAAAACCTCTCTTGGTGTCTGATGTGAACGCCGAGCCGAGATATTACGCCAGGGTCAGTGAACACTTGGGCCTGGACTGTCGCTCTATCTTGTGTGTGCCTCTAGTGATCAGAGATCATGTAATCGGAGCCATCGAGCTCATCAATAAACTGGGTGGCGAATTCACCACCGAGGACTTGGAGTTGCTGAACTCCATGGCGGCTACGGTAGCGATCGCTCTGGAGAACGCTCGCCTTTACACTGAGCTTGCGGAGTTTACCCGCGAACTGGAGAGATCCCAGGATCAACTCATAAGAGCCGAAAGGCTGGCCGCTACTGGCAAGCTGGCTGCTTCCCTAGCTCACGAGATAAACAACCCCTTGCAAGCTATCCACAACTGCCTTCATCTGGTCATGCACAAGTCCGCCCTCGCCCAGAGCAAACGCCAGGAGTATCTCTCCATGGCTCAGGAAGAAGTGGAGCGGCTCATTGATCTGGTACAACGTATGCTGAACTTCTATCGGCCTTCCAAGGAAAGCGCAGCACTTATAGACATCAGAGCTATCCTCGAAGATGTTCTCTCGCTGGCAGGAAAGCGGCTTCAGCATGCGAAAGTTGTGGTACATAAAGATGCGAGTTCGCCGTTGCCCCCGGTGAAGGGCCTGAGCAATTTGCTGAAGCAGGTATTCCTTAACATCATTATCAACGCCATCGAGGCCATGCCAGAAGGAGGAGACCTATATATAGATGCAGGCTGGGATGACAGGCGGGAGGAGCTTAGTGTTAATTTCACTGATACCGGAGACGGTATCCCCATCGCTGAACTCGCGAATATATTCGACC
>JBFFDV010000075.1:0-10544 GCA_041559215.1 Anaerolineae bacterium
GCTGGTACCTTGAGGTGACCACTCGTTTCGCCCTGCGCCATGCTGTCAAGGTCATCGCCATTTCGCAGGCTACTAAACGGGACCTGGTTCAGATTTACGAGGCAGATCTCTCCCGTATCGAGGTCATCCACCCTGGCGTTGCGCCCTCAAGGACAAGAGCACTCTCCTCCACTGAGATCTCCGCTACTTTGCGTCGTTACGACATCGCACCCCCTTATCTTCTCTTCCTTGGTCGCCTGGAGGAGAAGAAGAATGTAGCCCGCATCGTGGAGGCGTTCCTCAAACTGAAGGAGCGGGGCATTCCTCATCGGTTAGTACTGGGAGGTACTCCAGGGGTGGGCTTTGGCAAGGCCAAGCGGTTTATCGAGGGCTCCCCCTTCGCACAGGATATCGTCTTGCCTGGATATGTGGGGGAAGAGAAGGAACAGCTATACGCTGGTGCGGATGTGTTTGTCTTTCCCTCTTTGTACGAGGGGTTTGGCTTCCCCATCCTGGAGGCAGCCAGATATGGCACACCTGTTGTTACCTCCCGCAGTTCTTCGCTGCCCGAGGTCGCGGGCGAGGCCGCGTTGCTGGTTGATCCCTTGGCCGTGGATGAGATAGCGGAGGCGATTTTCAAGCTGATCCATGATCGGAAGCTGCACGCCCAACTCGCGCAGCAGGGCTATGAGCGGTTGGCCGAGTTCGATTGGGGTCACACTGCGGCAAAAGTGCTGGAAGTTCTGGAAGACGTGGGGCAGGCCGCATCCCACCAAGAACATAACTTTACATAACAAGATCTCTTCGCATCACGACAGCGAAGACCAATGTGGTCAGGACACAGACTGCGCTCACTAGCAGATACATGTTACCGTACCCCGTGATGCTGGCAAAAGTCCCTATGAGCACCGAACCTGCGCCGATGCCAGTGTCGAAAGACGTATAGAGGATGGCTAGCGCGGTCCCCCGTGCTCTACTTGGGGTGCTGTCCACAACCAGCGTGTCCAAACCTACCCGAGCCCCCGCGAATCCTAATCCGTTCATGAGAGCCACTACCAGAAGCATGGCGAAGCCGTATGTCCAGTTCAAACCTGCAATGCTGGCGGCAAGCACGATGAACATGGGCAGGATCACGGGCACCCGTCCTATTTTGTCCGAAACAGGGCCGAGAAGGAATCTGGTCCCGATGACAACGATTCCTGAGGCGGTGAAGAAGAATCCCACATTGCCCAGTCCTCGGTCCTGAGCGAACAGGGGTAAGAAGGAATAGACAGCCCCATATGTAAGACCCACGGTTAGGGTAGCAAAGGACCCAGCCCACACACCGCGCGATCGGATAACATGAAGTAAACCGCCTGTCTCTGGGTTCTCAAGGTGAGGTGCAGCACTCAGTATCCCTGGTTCCCGGAGCGCCAGAATCATAACCAGGCTGAGGAAAGCCAGCAGCGCAGCGCCTACGAAGATGAGGTGAAAGCTCACCCGACCTGTGAGGCTCGTTCCGAGAGGAGAGGCCAGGATGAGGGAGGCAGCGGGCGCCACACCTGCCACCCCTAGCGCCTCACCCCAGCGAGAGGGCGGCGTTAAATCGACAATAAGTGCGAAGTAGGCGGTAGTGAAGGCGGCTATGCCGATGCCATGAAACATGCGGGCTGCCAGCAGAAGGGGAACTGATGGTGCCAGGCCGTACGACAGTGGGCCGAGGATGAACATGATGGCACCGATCAGCATTGTCGGTTTACGCCCCCACGTATCCACGAGGCGGCCCATGTACGGACGGGCGATGATCGCGGCGATGGCGAAGCTGCCCATGGCCAGTCCCACTTCGGATGCCTGACCTCCTATCTCCTCGATGTACAAGGGCAGGGGGGTGAGCAGCAAATGCATGCTGGAAAAGAAGAGGAAACTGGCGAGGAGGGCCAGGTGGAAGGTGAGGGGATATCCCCTCCGCATTGCGTCCTGCTTCATAGAGGCTGGATTCTTCCTTCCACCGCCACAGACACGGGGGAGTGGGCCACCAGATACTCCTCCATAGCCTCGCGGAGGATTGTCGGCACGTCATACATGACCTTTCTCTGAACCAGGCGAGTGTATTCGGTCAGTTCGCCCAATTCCCAGTCTGTCGCAGCTATGCTGTAACGCCGCTTGAAATCCAGCGCCTCCGTGCCCACCAAAACCTCTGTCACCTGCTCATTGGGATCAGCGTATGGATCATACCTAACGTTAAGCCCTGATACCTGAAGGATGCCCTGGGGATTACCCCGTAAAGGAGCCGGGCGTTCCTGCGTCACTTCAGGCCTCAGACCGTAGTTCAGTGCCTCCCATATCTCCTTGCCAGTCAACTCTGCCCGGCCGGGATTGGCGGTGGAGGAGGAAGCTCTGCACAGGTCGCCGAAGGTCACCATGCCTGCTCTTATCGCCTCATCCAGCATGCCGGTAACAACGAAGGCTACCTCCGTTTCCATCCTGTCTCGCAGTACGTCGGCCAGGAAGTTGCCTAGGGCGCACTCCTGGAAGTAGTTCAGGTTCAGGAAGGTCGTCGTTTGCCCGATAGGGCGCCCCAGTAGACTCTGCACCTGTTGGCTTTGCTCCTCAATGGCCTGTATGACCTTGTCATCAGCCTCCGAAGCATCGAGGGGTACCAAATAGCCTGTCTTTCGCAGGATACGTCCTGATCCGATGTCTATCTCCAGATCAACCCGGCCCAGATGGCTTCCATAAGCGCCAGCCTGAGCGATAAGGGCACCGTTCACCAACAGGGGCTCCTCCAACGTATCATGGGAGTGCCCCCCGATAATGAGGTCTATGCCATCCACCGCGTCAGCCAGAGCCTTGTCTCCTTCCAGCCCCAGGTGGGAAAGTACAGCGATGATCTTAGCCCCCTGTTGCCGCAAATGCTTGGTCAATTCGGTAACAATAGGTGGAACCTCGAAGCTGCGAGTCCCGAAGGTTGGGTAGGAGTTTGAGAGGGCGGTTACCCCGATAACTCCCAGTTTAGTCTCTCCCAAATCTAGCATTTGATATGGCACAGCCCCTTCTACGAGCTGTCCTGTCGCCGACCAAGACAGGTTGGCCACCATGATGGGAAAATCGGCAGCTTCTGCCAAGCGGCGCAGATTGTCTGGCCCATAGGTGACCACCGCAGCATTGCCCAGCGCTGCAGCATCATATCCCACAGCGTTCATCATCGCCATGATCGCAGCGCCCTTGGTCACATCGCTCTCTAGCAGGATTCGATCCTCGGCGTCGCCTCCATCCCAGAGAAGTGTGTGCCCGCCCTGGTTCGCGACTTCCTCGCGGATCCGCTTGACCATGGCGCTGATAAAGGGCAGCTGTTCGATGCGAGCATGCAGGTCATTGGTGTACAGGATCGTCAATGAGGTGGTATCTGGCGGCATAGCCTATTCCTCGGAGAGCTTCAATACCGCCATGAACGCCTCCTGGGGAATGTTCACCTGTCCTATTGTCTTCATTCTCTTCTTGCCTTCCCTCTGCTTTTCCAGGAGCTTTCGCTTACGAGTTACATCACCACCGTAGCATTTGGATAGCACATTCTTGCGCAGTGCCTTTACCGTCTCCCGGGCGATAATCTGATTGCCTATCGCAGCCTGGATGGGCACTGGAAAGAGTTGACGGGGGATGGCCTCTTTCAGTTTCTTGACCAAAGCGCTGCCTTTGGCATAGGCCTGATCGCGGTGCACAATGAGGGACAGGGCATCAACGGGCTGATGATTTACAAGGATGTCGAGTTTGACAAGGTCGCCGGGGCGATAGCCAGAGAAAGTATAGTCTAAGGAGGCGTAGCCTCGTGTGCGGGATTTCAACTGGTCATAGAATTCAACAATAAGTTCTCCCAGCGGCATCTGGTAGCTCAGCAGCACCCTTTGCGGGTCTATGTACTCCATAGCCTTATATTCCCCGCGGCGGGAAACGACAAGGTCCATGATGGGGCCGATGTACTCGCCGGGGCTGAAGACGCTGATCTTCACCCAAGGCTCCTCTATCTCCTCGATCTCGAGTGGCGGCGGCAAGTCGGCAGGCCGATCCACGATAGTCACATCTCCCATTTTGGTGAGCACGTGGTATTCGACACTAGGGGCGGTGGCTAACAGGTTCAAGCCATATTCCCTTTCCAAGCGTTCTTGAATGATCTCCATATGAAAGAGTCCCAGAAAGCCGCAGCGGAAACCGAAGCCCAGGGCGTGAGAATCCTCAGGCTCGTACACCAGTGAGGCGTCGTTCAGATGCAGTTTGTCGAGGGCATCTCGTAAGGGGTGATAGTCCTCAGCGTCCACAGGGTAGAGGCCGGCGAAGACCATGGGCTTGATAGGGCGATAGCCGGGCAAGGGTTCCTGGGCGTCGTGTTCGATAGCGGTGATGGTATCACCCACGGAGCAGTCTCTAACGTTCTTGAGGCCCGTGGCGACGTATCCCACTTCGCCGGTAGTCAATTGATCAACAGGTGTCATGCGCGGCGTGAAGATGCCTATCTCCATGGGCTCTATCGTCGTGTCATTGGACATCAGCTTCAACCGCTCATGCCCGGTCAGCTTGCCGTCCACAACACGTATGTAGGCCACAACCCCTTTATAGGGATCATAGTGGGAATCGAAGATCAACGCTCGAAGGGGGGCCTCGGGATTTCCTTGCGGTGGTGGCACGATATTGACAACCGCCTCCAAGACCTCCCTGGTGCCAATGCCTTCTCTGGCCGAAGTGAGCAGCACATCTTCAGTGGGAATGCCTAGTAGATCTCCTACCTCCTGGGCCACTTCATCAGGTCGGGCCCTTTTCAGATCTATCTTATTGGCGACAGGAACGATGGCCAGGTCGTTATCCAGAGCCATGTATAGGTTGGCCAGGGTTTGCGCTTCGACCCCTTGGGAAGCGTCTACGACCAAGACAGCTCCCTCGCACGCGGCCAGAGCTCGGGAGACCTCATAAGTGAAATCCACATGGCCAGGGGTATCAATCAAGTTAAGCTCGTATTCCTGGCCATCCTCGGCCCGATAGAGCATCCGCACCGCGGAGGCCTTGATGGTGACCCCTCGCTCCCGCTCCAGGTCCATCTGATCCAGCACCTGATCGGCCATCTCTCGGGGGGAGATGGTGCCCGTGTATTCCAACAGGCGGTCCGCGAGGGTGGACTTGCCGTGATCTATGTGAGCGATGATGCTGAAATTTCTAATCCGTTGTTGGTCCATTACGAAGAACGATGCCCTATTGCAGGGTCTGTCCTAGTTGCTTGCTATGAGATGCCTTATTGTGATTATACCCGATTCACAGGTGAAAGAAAAGAGGTTCGAAGGGGAGGTGTTGCGCAGCAAAAGCCCGGGGAGTACGAGGGGTGTCTCTTCGCGTCCTTCATACCCCTGTATCTTGGGGTTTGCGCCCAATTGCTGCGCAAGCCCGGGGAAGGATCATGCTTGACAGACAGGATCACATGATGCTATAATGGGAAATTGGGAGGTGTTAACTTGATTACCTATTTGCAGATTGTGCAGATCATAATCGCTATGTGTCTCATGGCCGCTATTCTTCTCCAGGTCAAGGGACAGGGTTTAGGGGGCATCTTTGGAGGAACCGACAGCGGAATCTATAAGACCCGCCGTGGCGCAGAGAGGACCCTGTTCAACCTCACTATCATCCTGGTGGTTCTCTTCTTCCTTTTCGCCCTTGCTTCGGTGATACTGCAACCGTAGCATGCTTTTATAGGCATGCCTTGACGCAATAGTCTCTGAAACCAGGTCCGTAGAAGGAGACAAGTTTCAGCTTTGATAAGGTATATTCGTTGGCAGGCTATCATCGCCGTCGTAGGGGTTATTCTGCTCGTCGTGCTGCTGGGCTATCTGGCGTACACCACTACGACGGTGATCTCGCCCGATGTAGGCGGCACATATGTAGAGGGAATTGCGGGACGTCCCAGCTACATCAATCCTATCCTCTCTCAGTACAACCAGGTGGATAAGGACCTAGTTTCCCTCATCTTCTCCAGTTTGGCCGATATCAACGAGCGGGGGGAGATAGTGCCCGATCTGGCCAGGGACTGGGATGTATCCGACGATGGCCTTGTTTACACGTTCTATCTAAGGCGCGACGTCTTCTGGCAGGACGGTGAGCCCTTCACCGCCGATGATGTACTCTTCACCGTGGAAGCGATACAAGACGAGAACTATCAGGGTGCGCCTGAGTTGGCCGAACTCTGGCGGACAGTTGCGGTGGAGAAAATCAACGATTACACTGTCAGCTTCACCCTAGAGGCCCCGTTGGCCACCTTCTTGGATTACACCACTATTGGCATATTGCCCCGACATCTGCTGGCTGATGTGCCAGCCAGCGAGTTGCTGAGAGACCAGTTTAACGTGCGGCCTGTTGGGACTGGCATGTTCAAGATCGGAGAGGTCAGCGGAGAGCATGTTATTCTGGAAGCTAATCCTGACTACCACGGCGAAACCCCCCTTCTGTCAAAGATTGAGTTTAAGTTCTATCCTGACTATCAAAGCATCTTCAGTGCCTACCAGCAGGGTGAGGTGGAGGGTATAAGCCAGGTGTTGCCTGAGGATCTGCCGGAGGTTCGCAGAGAGGAGCATCTGAGATTGTACTCGGCTCGCCTGTCAGGGTATGCACTGGTCTTCCTCAGGCTTGATTTGCCCGTCTTCGAGGAAAAGGAGGTGCGCCAGGCGCTTATGTGGGCCATCGATCGGCAGCGTATCATAGATCAGATACTAGACGGGCAAGGCGTGGTGGCCCATAGTCCCATACTGCCCAACTCCTGGGCCTATAACGAGGACGTCCTCCAATACGGCTATGACCCCAGTAGGGCTCGTGAGCTATTGACCGACGCTGGTTGGGTGGACAGTGACCACGATGGGGTGCGCGAGAAGGGGGATGGCAGGCTGGAATTTAGCCTGCTGACCAACAAGGACCCCGTGCGACGTCAGATAATCGAGGAGATTGCGCGACAACTCTGGCAGGTAGGGATTCGGGTTGTCCCAGTCGTCGAGGATAGTTCCTGGGTGGTGAACGAGGCTCTGCGCCCTGGGAATTTCGATGCACTTCTTTATGGCTTTGCTAACCTTCCTAGTGACCCGGATCCGTACCTGATGTGGCATTCAACGCAAATAGGTGGTGATGGGCAAAACTACGCTGGCCTCGACAATGTGGACATAGATCAACTGCTGGAACAGGCCCGTCAGAGCAACGATCATGGGGAAAGAGGTGAACTGTACCGCGACTTCCAAGATCTATTCGCTGAAGAGGTGCCTTCACTATTGCTCTACTACCCCATATATAACTATGCGGTAGATGAGATGGTCAACGGCGTACAGTTGAGTCCGATGATGGATCCCAGTGATCGCTTTAGAACGATAGCTCAGTGGTACATCAAGACTCGCAGGGTGATGGTGACCGAGGCTGGAGAGGAATGATTTGACATGTCGGTGCGCTGAGTGTATACTGTGAGTTGGAGCCGAGATGGCGGAACAGGTAGACGCGCTGCGTTCAGGGCGCAGTGGGGGTATCCCCGTAAGGGTTCGAGTCCCTTTCTCGGCATGTAGCAGCGAAGCCCCGATATGCGTCGGGGCTTTTTTCCGATGATAGGGATTTGGGACAGGGTTTGCCGTCCTATGCTCTGGTTTATTGTGGAACCATCGCGCCTTCTACAGCGTCTATATGTTTGGAGAGTCGTCCATTGGACGCCAAAACAAAAGAGTATTGAGGGGGCTAAACGAGAATGTCTAAGAGTGTAACAATTGTCGGAGCGGTTAGTCTGGCACTTCTGGCTGTCATCGTGCTTTTGCAGTTGGCGGTTGTTGTGCCCGGGCTGCGCACACCAACCCCTGGCGGGGATGAGAGAAGCATTATGGTCATGGGAGAGGGGGAGGCGTCGGCCCAACCCGATGTGGCCATGGCCACCATAGGAGTGGAAACCAGAGCTCTCACCGCCAAGGGCGCGGCTGATGCAAACAAGGAGCGGATGGCTGCTGTGATGGAGTCCCTGCAAGGAATGGGTATAGCGGGGGAGGATATCCAGACGGTTGATTATAGCATCCGTCCAGAGATAGACTGGGATGATGGGGAACCCAGGGTGATCGGCTATGTAGCTTCCAATTCGGTTCAAGTCAAGATACGACAGGTAGATCAAGTGGGGGATGTTCTGGATGCGGTTACCGAGGCTGGAGCCAACAGTATCTACGGCATCCGGTTCACCTTTGACGACCCCACGATCCTGCGCGACCAGGCTCGAACTGAAGCCATGGCTGATGCCCAGAGCAAGGCTCAAGCGCTAGCCGATCTGGCCGGTGTGGGTTTGGGCAGACCGCGCATCATCAGCGAATCGTTCGTGGAACCTCCCTTCCCTATGGAGCGAGTGGAAGCGTTGGCCATAGGGGCCGGCGGTGAGGTGCCGGTATCTCCCGGCCAGCTGGAAGTGACCGTACAATTGCAGGTTACCTTCGATATCCACTGAGCTTGACCCAGCCAAAGAAGGTCCTCGACCTTTAGTCGCTCGTGAAGAGACCGCTTCGAGGTGAACTCAAGCGGTCTTTCTTTTGCGTCAGGGCACTTCCTGTGGTATATTTTCATAGAGCATTCTCTGTCGGGATGATCTGAGCCTTAGCCGCCTGCCAGCACAGTATTATGCAGGCGGGCGGAGCGAGAGGGCCAACCGCGAGCAGAGAAGCTTGTCCATACCATGGTATGGCAATGAAAGGTGATAACGAGGGGCTCTGTTCTCCTCAGGATAGCAAGGAGTGATATGATGAGCGTATGGAAATCTGTGAAAGAGTGGTTCTCTCCGTCCAAACCCGAGCCTCTGACCAAAGGCATGTTTCACTACATGACCCCTGAAGGTGCTGAGGATAGATATCGCCTGCACTTGCGTGTAGAGGAAAACGGCGAGGGTATCTTGGTCATTAACGCCTCTAAGGTGTTGCATCTCAATCAGACGGCCACCGAGCATGCCAGGCTCATTCTGGAGGATAAAGACACCGATACGGCGGTCAAAGAGATAAGGCATCGATATAGGGTGCCTGGGGAGACAGCGCGCAAGGATCATGAGCAACTAAGAAACACCGTTCTCACTCTGGCTGTGACCGATGATATCTGCCCGATTTCCTATCTGGATGTAGAGCGGACCGAGCCCTTTGATACTCCCGTATCCGCGCCATACCGGATGGATCTGGCCTTGACCTATCGCTGCAACGCCGACTGTGATCACTGTTATGTCGGTCGCCCCAGAGATATGGAGAGTCTGAGTACGGAAGAGTGGAAACGGGTCATCGAGAAGCTTTGGGACCTGGGCATTCCCCACGTGGTCTTTACCGGTGGAGAGGCCACGTTGTACCCCGACTTGTCGGAGTTGATCCGGCACGCGGAGGATGTAGGGCTGGTCACCGGGCTCCTAACTAATGGCATCAGGCTAGCCGATCAGGACTATCTTCAAGGGTTGGTTGACGCAGGGCTTGATCACATCCAGATTACCCTGGAATCCCATGATGAAGCAATCCACAACCGGATGGTTGGTGCCGATGTATGGAAGGAGACGGTACAGGGCATCAAGAACGCTGTGGCCACAGATGTCTATACCATCACCAACACCACTCTCACTACTCTAAACGCACCGCATATTGAGGAGACCATAGATTTCCTAGCCGATTTGGGCATCCAGACCTTTGCCTGCAACGGCTTGATCTATTCCGGTAAGGGTCCCTCCAGTGGCATCGGCATCCCCGAAGAGGAACTGGAGGAGCTCATGCTTAGTGTGCGTGATAAGGCAATGTCTAAGGGCATGAGGCTGATCTGGTATACACCTACACAGTACTGCGAGTTCCATCCGGTCCAATTGGAGTTGGGCGCAAAGTTCTGCACGGCTGCTAAGTACAACATGTGTGTCGAGCCCAATGGCGACGTAATCCCTTGTCAGAGCTATTATTCGAGCCTGGGTAACATCCTTGCGGACGATTGGGAATCCATTTGGAATGATCCCACGGCGGTTAGCATCAGGAACAGGGACTGGGTCGCGGAGAAATGTGAGGGGTGCGAAGAATTGCCGCTTTGCGGCGGTGGCTGTCCCCTGTATCTGGACAACAAGGGTACCCTCTGCGTGGAGAGCAGCTCTACTGCGGTGTAGAAGCTATCTAGGGTGTGTTGAGATGCGCCTGCACGACATATTTGTATTGTGCAGTGTCCTGGCTTGGTCGCATGGAGCATCACTGTGAGCCTGACAATAGAGGAGTGGCATCGGCAGTTCTTGCGTCAAGCGCTTTGGACGCGAGAGATTCGCTCCCATCTCTACCGTCAGGCTGGGCTGTGGCGAGCTGAGGCGGTTCTAGATGTGGGATGCGGGACCGGCGGGATCACCGAGGAGATAGCGCGGCGCACCAGAGGCCGGGTTGTCGGACTGGACCTGAATCCGGCGATGCTCAGATATGCCGCGAACTGGGCCGAGGGTGTAGAATGGGTAGTGGGCGATGCCCATTACCTGCCCTTTCCTGTGGAAAGCTTCGACCTGGTTCTCTGCAATTTCCTATTACTGTGGGCGGAGCATCCGACGGTGGCTGTGGAGGAGA
>JBFFDV010000076.1:0-10357 GCA_041559215.1 Anaerolineae bacterium
CCTCTTTGGCATGGGCCATCACCGGCAGCGCCCCGATATGGAGGGTAACATTCGCTGTGTCGTTCATGACCACAAGATTGGTAATGTGATGGACGAGCGGATGCTGACTTCGGATGCTGCTCAGCATCTCCACCGCCATCTCCGCCCAGGGCTCCGTCATCATATCTTACCCCCTCTGTGATCAATCACGACGAACACCTCCAAAAAAGGCATCTCATCACGGGGCCTGACTGGAGTCAAACGCGCAGCTACCTTCTGCATAAGAAGCAAAGCAAAGCCCACGAGGCCACACCAGTTCGAGAATCTCCCCACCATCGGCCAACTCCGGCTTCCATCAAAAAACCCGCACGGCTTGCACATGCGGGTCATTACTGGGCACAGTCTGTACACCTGAGATACACCCTCGCCAAACTCCTCGGGCAGGACTCGAACCTACAACCCGCCGGTTAACAGCCGGCTGCTCTTCCAGTTGAGCTACCGAGGAATAATGTCAAGTATATTATACCCCCAATCGAACGATTAGTCAATTCAGGCGAGATAGTCCCTCAGCTTGCTACTAGATTTGGGGTGACGCAACTTCCGCAAGGCCTTCGCTTCTATCTGGCGGACCCGTTCCCGGGTCACGCCGAACATGTCTCCCACCTCTTCCAAGGTCCGACTCTGCCCGTCTTTCAGCCCAAAGCGTAACTCCAAAACCTCTCGTTCCCTTTCACTGAGCGAATCCAGGATGTTTCTGATCTGCTCACGGAGCAACTCTCGCGAGGCGACATCTACAGGCCCAGGAACCGATTCATCCTCTATGAAATCCCCGAGAGAGCTATCTTCCTCGGCGCCGATAGGCATCTCCAAGGACATCGGCTCCAGAGAGATGCGGATGATACGCCTAACTTTGGCTGCCGCTCTTCTCCACCTCCGTTGTAGAAGAGGATCTAGGGATTCATTTCGGCTTCGCGCCTCCTCAATGGCTAACTTGTCCTCCTCCGATAGCAATCCGTCCATGTCCACGGCTATCTCCTCAGCCAATGGCTCCCGCCCCAATTCCTGAGTCAAACGACGCGAGGAGCGAAGCACGCGATTGATGTCCTCTATCACATGGATGGGGATGCGGATTGTACGTCCTTGATCGGCGATAGCACGGCTGATCCCTTGTCGGATCCACCAGGTGGCATAAGTGCTAAACTTGAAGCCACGACGATAGTCGAACCTGTCCACAGCTCGCAGCAGGCCGATGTTTCCTTCCTGGATGACATCCAAGAAAGAGATTCCCCGTCCCATGTGCTGCTTGGCCACACTTACCACCAAGCGCAAGTTAGCCGCAATCAGGACCTTACGAGAAAAGGTAGACAGAGTATCCACCGACTGAAACCTGTCTTCGATCAGACGTTGGCTCTGCTGCGCCGCCTGCAGATATTCCTTCTTCGAAGGCACTTTGCCTTTGCGGAGGAAGTAGGTGACTATGAGATGGACCAACCGGTTGGGCAGGAGATACAGGTCCAGACAAAGATCGTGAATCTTCCTGATCAGCTTATCCCATTCACTCTCAAGCAACTCTTCTTGTAGATCATCCTCTCCGTCCGATGACTCCCAGACCAGGACCAGTTCATCTGCCTCGGCAAACTCCTCCTCCCCAATACTGGTGAGATAAGCCCCCAGATACGATTCTCCCTCCGTCTGCACAACAGGTTCAGAGATGAACTGTATCTCATCGACAAGCCTGTCTAGATCTGGACAAGGTACCTTTAGCTGATCGCAGAGTTCGGTGATCCTTTCCCAGTTCGCGCTCAGCAGTTCATAGATCTCAGCTATTATCTCCAACCGCGCTCTTTCGCGGCTCGCCCCGCCGACCTTCCGCCTTATCTCCTCCAGGTACCGCGGGGCCATCATCTTCAGGCTATGCCATTTCTCATCCGCAGGCGAAAGTAGGGGCACGTGGCCGATTTCCCTCAAGTACATCCTCACCGGATCACTGGATTCCTCCATGTCTTCCAGGGCCAGTAGAGCACCCAAAGAGAGATCAATATCCTCCCTCGCCTGCACAGCCGAGGCCTCGCCTCTCTCGCCCGTGGGCTCGGGCAGATCCTTCACTTCTTCCTCCGAGATCTTAACTTCCCGGTCCGCCTCTTCGATGTCCCCCCCTCGCTCGGAGGGTTTGGTGATCCTCTCTTCCCCCATCATCAGGCCTTCATGGAACGTACAGCTTTCCCAAAAGAAGGGATGCCTTCAGTCTACGCCGGTCTGAGGTCAGACGCTCTTCCCGGCTCTTACCTTTTCACGCCTTAGCCGCCTCTCCGTCACAAGACGAATTCTCTCCTTCAGAGCGAACTCCTCCGCCGCATCACCTCGCTCTCTAGCGTCTAGAAACAGGCTCTCCAACTGCTCCAACTCTCTCCTGTCATTTCGATCCTTGATCCTCGACACGGAACGCTCGATCTCTCCGGGCAACTCCTCATCAGGCAAGGACGGCCCCTTCGCCTCTTTCTCAAGGAGAGTATCCAGGTGCTGCACCAGAAGCGGGTCCAGTGTAGCTCGGAGCTGACCAATGTCAAAGGCCGCCTCCCTTTCCAAGTAGTCTAACAAGGCCTGGAAGATGGAGCGGTTCTCCACTACAAGGAAATCGTCAGGTGTCAACTCTTCGAGTTCGTAGGTGAGGTCAGGTGCCTTGAGCAGCAGGAGCAGGCAATAGTTCTCCAAGGCAGACAATTGCTGCAACACCGACAAGACCTCACCATCGGCAACCGCTGCTCCGCCTCGGGCCTTTGACCGAGCCATCTCGGCAGCGAGAATCCTCTCATCTATTCTAACCAAATGGGCCAGTTTCTGCAAATAATGGGCTCGCTCAATCCCGTCTCCAATCTCGTTGATCAAAGGCAACAACTGGCGAACGAGCGCCGATTTTCCCTCGGCTGAATGGAGGTCCTTGCTCTCAGCGGCGACCTGGAAATAGTAATCCATGAGAGGCAAAGCCTGCTCCACGAGTCGCGCCCAATGCTCAGGATCATTCCGGATGACATCGTCCGGATCCTGGCCGCTGGGCATGGTGATGACCTTGATGTTAGCATCCACATACTTCTTGAGCCATATGTGCCGATAAGTCTGTCTGATCTCAGGGCTGCGCCGATGCTCCACCTCGTAGTGCTTCTTGACCACCTCTAGACCCCTGAGGCTCGCCTCCTCACCTGCGGCATCGGCGTCCATGGCCAGAATGAAGCTCTTGGTGAGCCTTCTCAAAGCTCGGACTTGACTTTCGGTCAAGGCGGTACCCATAGAGGCCACCACGTTCTTGAAACCATGTTGATGAGCCATCAGCACGTCCATGTACCCTTCTACAATGATGGCCATCCCTTCATCGCGGATCGTTCCCTTGGCCACATAGATGCCATACAGAACGCTTCCCTTGTCGAAGAGAGGGGTCTGAGGAGTGTTCACATACTTAGGCAACGAATCATCCAAGGCACGCCCGCCGAAGCCCACCACGCCCCCCTTCCCATCATGGATAGGGAAGATCAAGCGTCCACGGAAACGATCATAGTAGCCGCCGCTCTCGCGCTCTACAGTCAAGCCGGCAGCGAATATGTCAGCTTCGTCATATCCCTTTTCTATCAGGTGACGGCTCAGAGCCTCCCAATCTGGCAGGGCATAGCCCAACTGGAAAGTCCCCCACGTTTCGCTAGCCATTTCTCGTTCGGCCAGATATTCTCGCGCCACCTGTCCTTGAGTGGAATGGAGGAGGAGATGGTGAAAATATTGAGCAGCCGCAGAGTTGATCTCGCGGAGCAGCCTGTGGCGCTCGTCCTCAACTCTTTCCGCCTCAGTCCGAGGGGCCAGAGGTATCCCGGCGCGCTCAGCCAGAAGACGCAAAGCCTCCGAGAAGTCCAGATTCTCCTTTTTCATCAGGAAGGTGAAAATGTCCCCACCGGTGGCACAGGCCCCAAAGCAATGCCATCTCTGCCCATCCGGGAAAACGACAAAGGAAGGGGTCGTATCGGCATGAAAAGGGCACAACGCCTTATAGTTCCGCCCCGCTTTCTGTAAGGGGACATAGCTGGAGATGAACTCCACTATGTCTATCCTGTCCTTGATTTCGTCAGTGACACCCACGGCAATACCCTTTCGTGAGGTCCGGCAGCATACCCCCTATTTGGCGTAGTCCACAGCCCTGGTCTCGCGAATGACGGTGACTTTGATCTGTCCCGGATACTGGAGGGCCTCCTCCACCCTCCTGGCTATGTCCTTCGACAGGTGTATGATAGCCAGATCATCAATCTCCTCCGGCTTAACCAGGATCCTTATCTCGCGACCGGCCTGGATGGCGTAGCATTCGCTGATCCCCGGGAAGGCACTGGCAACCTCCTCCAGAGCTTTGATGCGCTTGATATACGTCTCCAGACTCTCACGCCGAGCCCCTGGGCGAGCTCCAGATATGGCATCCGCCGCCTCCACAAGGATAGCCTCCACGCTCTGAGCTTCCTCCTCTGCATGGTGGGAAGCGACTATATTGACGATGGCTGACGACTTACCATAACGCCTGGCTATATCAGCCCCAATCAGGGCGTGAGGGCCCTCCATCTCATGATCAACGGCCTTACCGATATCGTGTAGCAGCCCTCCCTCTTTGGCCAACTTCACGTCGGCGCCCAGTTCCGCAGCCATTAGACCAGCCAGGTGAGCCGTCTCTATCGCGTGCTGCAACTGGTTCTGGCCATAGCTGGTCCTGTACCTCAACCTTCCCAGAAGTTTGACCAGCTCTGGGTGCACGCCTGCCAGTCCCACGTCGAAAACCGCCCGTTCCCCCTCCTCCCGGATGATGGCCTCCACCTCTTTCCTGGATTTCTCCACCACTTGCTCAATACGACCTGGATGAATGCGCCCATCCATGATCAGCTTGGTGAGCGCCAGTCGGGCGATCTCTCGCCTGACGGGGTCAAAGCTGGAGATGGTCACCGCTTCCGGTGTATCATCGACGATTACATCCACCCCTGCGGCGTTCTCAAGAGATCGAATGTTGCGGCCCCCACGGCCGATGATGCGCCCCTTCAACTCATCGCTGGGCAGGTCCACCGTGGAGACGGTAACCTCAGCCACCTCGTCAGAGGCGTAACGCTGAATGGCCTCGGTGATGATCTTGCGAGCGCTGCGATCGGCCGCCTCCTTGGCCTCTTGCTCCACTTCCCGTATCACCCGTGCAATATCTTGACGACTCTCCGCCTCCACCGCTTGCAGGAGAAGCTCCTTCGCCTCCTCCCGGCTCAAGGAAGATACGGCCTGCAACTCCTCAACTCGCCTGCGCTTTAGCTGCTCGAGCTCGTCCTCCACCTGCTTCAATTTCCTCTCCTGAGTAGCGACCTTCCTCTCGCGATTTTCAAGAGGTTCCAGGCGGCGTTCCAGGCTGTCCTGCCTGTTTTGCAGGCGCTCCTCCTGGTTACGCAAACGCCTGCGCTTGTGCTTCAACTCTTCCTCACCCTCGCGCAGGATTTTCAGCACTTCATCCTTGGCCTCTAGCAACATCTCGTTCTGCTTCTTCTCCGCTTCGGCCAGCAGTCTGTCCGCTTCACCTCGCGCCGCCTTCACCTTCCCAGCAGCCCAATACTGTCTGACGATATAGCCCACCGCAAAGCCGATAAGAGCGGCGGCCAGAAGCTCTACAACGATCACAAAGGGTCCCATCTGTCGCTATACTCCTTTCCAATACTCTCTATGTACAATCAGTAGATCACAGTTTTCGCCCGTTCGCTGCATCCTTCGACACAGCTCAGGGCAGGCTCGCCTACCCTCCCAAAATGACACAGTGTTGCGGGTCTTGGGCCGCGAGCCGTGCCTTCACCTATTAGTTGTGACCTACCGACAATAGCTAGCCTCCCGTTGCCCCCTCCTCACTTCTCCCCTGAAGGAGACGGGATATCGTTTCTCTTATCACCTCATATGTAAAACCCCGTCGCCTCAAGAAGTTGTGCATCCTCTGTCGAAACACCCGATCATCAAGGTATGCATACTTAGAGGCCTGCTTCAACGCAGCCTGGTAAGCGCTCTCTCCCTCATCCACCTCGCTCAGAGCCTCGGCGATCAGTTCATCATCAACGCCTTTTTGTCGCAACTCCTGTCGCAATAGGTGCCGCCCCCGAGGCTTGAAAGTCTCGCGGTTCTCCACCCAGTAACTGGCAAAGGCCTGGTCATCCAGCAGGCCCGCCGCACTCAAACGCTGCAAGACCTCCTCGCTGATCTGTAAGGGCAGCCCTTTGTCTTTCAGGTAACGTCTCACCTCAGCACTGCTGCGAGGGCGATAGGACAGATAGTTCAAAGACCTGTCATACGCCTTCTGAAAGCAGTCCTGCATCTGCAACTCCTTGATCTCTTCATCCGATAGGTAATCCCCTCGCTTCAGTGAAGCCGCTACGATCATCTTCAGGCTGAAGGCGTACTCCCCATCTAGGTAGATGTTCACCCTGTCCTTCTTCCTTTTCTGCACCTTGATCGCAGTGATCTCGCCTGCCACCTCGAGCGTTCCCCAATAAAAATAGCTGCGGCGCACAGCCACAGCTACGGCGGATATATCCGTAATGCCACCTAGAAATTGAGGTAGGATACCCCTATGGTCAGTGTCTCCAGCTGATCACTGTTGCGGAGACATCCGGTCTATCCCTCGATATCCCGTTTTCGAAGCAATATCTTATGCGGCGAATTCTCAGGCCCTGAGTTCCCTAGGGCACGGGTCCAAACCTCTGCTTAAAGTACCTTCAAAGCCTCCTTCTTTCCCATGCTCTCTGGGAGAAGAAACTCGCCGTTCACTTCGCTTTTTCCCTTTTAGGATCAATCGCTGAGGGAAAGCAGCCATCCTCCCTCAATCACGAAAGGTTAGCAAATCCTTAGCTATGGCTTATCGCCAAATCTAGATAAGCTTAGTCCTCTCCCCCCGAATCCTTCAGCGGCTCTTCAGATCTTACCGCCGGGCGAGGGTCCTTCTCTTCGCTCCTTTCAACTGGTTCCCTCACTGGCCAGGGCACCAGAGGTAGCCCTGCCTCTTTGCGAACCATATCACTGATCTCTTGTGCCACCTGGGGGTTCTCCCGTAGGAACTCCTTGGCGTTTTCGCGGCCCTGTCCCAGCCGTGTATCACCATAGGAATAATAGGCTCCCCTCTTGTCCAGGAGTCCCATCTCCACGGCCACATCGATGAGGTCACCCTCTCGAGATATGCCTTCGTCATACATGATGTCGAATTCCGCCGTCTTGAAGGGCGGGGCCACCTTGTTCTTCTTCACCCACACCTTGGTGCGGTTGCCGATGACCTCGGTTCCCGACTTTATAGACTGCACACGCCGGATATCCAGGCGCACCGAGGAGTAGAATTTCAAGGCCCGCCCCCCAGGTGTCGTCTCCGGGTTGCCGAACAGGACCCCTATCTTCATCCGCAACTGATTGGTGAAGACCACAGAGGTCTTGGAGCGCTTGATGGCCCCTGTCAGCTTCCGCAAGGCCTGCGACATCAGCCGAGCCTGCAACCCCACATGCGCGTCACCCATCTCTCCCTCGATCTCCGCGCGGGGCACCAGCGCCGCCACCGAGTCAATGACGACCACATCAATCGCCCCGCTGCGCACAAGAGCCTCCGTGATCTCCAAAGCCTGCTCTGCCGTGTCCGGTTGAGAGATGAGCAACTCTTCTATATCCACCCCGCATTTGGCGGCGTAGGTCGGATCGAGGACATGCTCTACATCTATGAAGGCGGCTATGCCCCCATCACGCTGAGCCTCAGCGATGATATGCTGGCAAAGCGTGGTCTTACCGGAACCTTCGGGGCCGAATATCTCCGTCACCCGCCCCCGAGGAATGCCCCCCACGCCCAGAGCCATGTCCAGGCCAAGGGAGCCGGTGGATATGACTTCCACATCCATACCTGGGACCGCTCCTAACTTCATCACAGCCCCATCACCATATCGCTTGGTCAGCTGCGAGAGGGTTATCTCTAACGCTTTCTCCCGACCGTTCTTCTCTGCCATTCGAAGCTCCTCCTGGGTTAACCCCTATTTAAGTCTACAAGAGAATGTAATAAAAAGCAAGTGTTTTAGAACTTATGTTCTATTATACCACAGACGCACAGATTTTGCAAATTGTGGCGTTGCGCAGCAAAAGCCCGGGGAGGACGAGGGGACACCCCCGATGCTGTTGCCTTAACTCGTCAGGACGAGCTACTGCTTTCTGTGGGGGACACCCCTCGCCTTCATCCCTCCCCACCTATTGGTCCTTGCGGCCAGTCGCTCCGCAAGCTCAATTATGATATACTCAATATGGAGGGGAGGATAATGGGCGAGATCGAGCACTTTCTCCCTGCTCGGCAAAGGGTGCGAGAAATACCGCTGCAGCGGTATCTACAACGCCTGCCCGGCAACGTCGTAGCGGAATATGTGGCCACGTACACCGAGGCTGGAGAGCTGGTTCTGGACCCCTTCGCCCAAACAGAAACCCTGCTGGTGAAGGCCGCCGCTCAGGGAAGAAGAGGCATCGCCAGCGACTTTAACCCCATTAGTGCCCTGTTGGTCCAGGGTCTCCTGACCCTTCCCTCGCCTCAGGAGATAGACGCGGCCACCGTGCACCTGGGAGATAGCCTGAAGCGGAGCGTGCCGCTACGAGAGCATATCAACCAACTGTACGCCACCACCTGTCAGCGTTGTCTCCAACCCGTCAGCGTCGAGTACTTTCTCTGGGATGGCGAGGATGAACGGCCGGTGGAGAAATACTACCATTGCGCCCACTGCGCCACTGATGGCCAATTCCCTGTCGAGGAAAGCGACCTGGAAACTTTGGGCAAGATAGAGAGACAAGGCATGCATTATTGGTATCTTCTGGAAAGACTGGCCCAACGGCATGAGCCCGAGCGGAAGCTGGCCCAGGAACTCTTGGACCTGTATACCCCCCGGAATCTCTATGCCTTGACAGACCTCTCCATGAAGATAGAGACGCTCTTCGCCGATTCTCCATCGCAACTCGCGCTTCAACTCATCCTTTTGAGTTGTCTGGACACCTGCAGCAAGCTTGATGTCTCCTCCATCCCACGCCCCACGGCTCTCCACCTCTCTCCGCCGAGCAGGTTCGTGGAACGGAACGTCTGGCACGCGTTTGAGGAGGCCCGTCGCCAGGTGCGCCAGCTATCGCCCTCTCCGCCTTTAAACTTAAGCCCACACGTGCAGGAGCTTCTCGGCCCGGAGACGGGTCAGGCAGTTCTCATGAACGAGGCGCTACGCAGGCTGTCAGCTATGCTACCGCCCGCCAGTGTCAGCTTGGTAATTAGCGCACCCCGGCCCTATTATCGCCCTTTCTGGACCCTCTCCTATCTATGGAGTGGCTGGCTCTGGGGGAGAGACAAAGCAGCGCTTTTCAAGCCCCTGCTGAGACGGAAGATAATGGGCTGGTCCTGGTATCGCAGAAGCCTGAGTGCGGCGTTGAGAACCCTGCACCATCCCCTGCGTCCCCAGGGAAAAATGGTCTTCATCCTGGATACCGCTGAGCTGACCCATATCACGCACTTGCTCCTGGCCTCTATAGGTGCGGGCTTCAAGCTGGAGAGAATGCTCTACCAACCGCAGGACATTCATCCTCCCAAAGAGCCGATGCGGGGAATGGAGGGAGCATATCGCCTCACCTTCAGCAGGGATGAAAGGGCTGGCCAAGAGCAGCAAGAGCCATCCCTCAGCCGTCTAGCTGCTGAGCTACAAAAGGGGGCGTTAAGAGCGGTTAGGGAACTGTTACAGGAGCGAGGCGAAGCCCTGCACTTCGGTTGGCTTCACAGCGCCATTTATCAGCGTTGGGGCTGGGATGATCTGCTGAGAAAAACTCTGCTGCTGGGGAAGAAGCTATCGGCAGCCGATTTCCTGGAGGAGCAGATGGAAGTGACCCTGCAGGAGGGGCTGAACGACGGCAGTCTGGAACTGCTCTCGGAGCCCTCTGGAGAAGAGAAGGCGGCCTATCTTTGGTGGCTGCCACAAAAAGGGTATCCCCCGCGCCCCCTGGGCGACCGCGTGGAACAGGCGGTCTACGATGCGCTGAGGGAAAACGCGAAGCTGTCCTACGAGCTCCTCAGGGACAGGATCTACTCTCTTTTCCCCGGACGCTTCACTCCGGGCCCAGGGCTGGTGGAAGAGTGCTTGTGCTCCTATGGGCAGGAGGACGCCGCTTCGGGCCGCTGGCATCTCCAGTCTGATGACGAGGAGAAGAGTCAACAACAAGATCGGGACGAGGCCCTGGCTCTGCTTTTGCAGTTGGGACATCGCCTGCGGTACCAGGTCTCCCTGGGAAGAAGGAGAGGGCATCGGACAGGGCAAGACGTGCGAGAACTCCTGACCAAGGAAGACAAAGCCTGGCGCCC
>JBFFDV010000077.1:0-10354 GCA_041559215.1 Anaerolineae bacterium
CGGCTGGCGTTGCGCAGCAAAAGCCCGGGGAGCGCGAGGGGTGTCCCCTCGTCCTTCATCCCCCCCACATATTGGGGCTTGTGCCTAATTGCTGCGCAAGCCGGCTTTCAACATTTTGACAAACCTGTGCAAAGTTGTTATAATAATTCTTTGGAGGATAGTATGTATGCTATCATAGAGACAGGTGGAAAACAATATAGGGTGTCGGTGGGACAAAGCATCGAGGTGGAAAAATTGCCCACGCCGGTCGGTCAGATGGTGGAGCTCAACAATGTGCTCCTTGTAGCCGACAATGGAGAGGTCGTGGTCGGCAAGCCTACCGTAGAGGGGGCCAAAGTTCGCGCTACTGTGGTGGAGCAGGGAAAAGGACGTAAGATCATCGTCTTCAAGTTCAGGAGTGGCAATAGGTATCATCGCAAGCGTGGACACCGGCAGAGCTACACTAGGCTGCGAATTGAGGAGATTGTTCGTGCCGGCATGGAGAAGAAAAGGCCCGCAAAGCGGGCGGTAGCCGAGGAGCCTAGAGAGGCCCCAGCGGAAGAGGATAAGGAGCGGATTCCCGTTTCCATAGATGAGCTAGGTTTGCCAGCTCGTATTGCTGGTATTCTGAAAGGCGCTGGGATAGAGAATGTGCAGGACCTTTTGGAGAAGAATGAGGAGGAATTGCTGGCCATTCGGGGTTTCGGTGCTAAGTCTCTTGAGCAGGTTCGTGAATCTTTGAAGGACAAGGGTTTCATCAAAGGATAGTTTGGGAGGTTGTGACATGGCTCACAAGAAAGGTGGCGGCAGCAGCCGTAACGGTAGAGATAGTGCTGGAAAGCGCCTGGGCGTGAAGCGCTACGGGGGGCAGAAGGTGCACTCAGGTACCATCATCGTGCGTCAGCGAGGCAGTACTTTCCATCCCGGAAACAATGTGTGCATGGGCAAGGACTATACGTTGTTCTCGGTTATTGACGGCTTCGTCAAGTTCGAGCGCGCTTCCAGGACGAAGAAGCGGGTTAGCGTTTACCCATATCCAGAGGTGGTAAGTTAGATGAAGAAAGATATTCACCCTGAGTACTATCCGGAGGCTCGGGTAGTTTGTGGCTGTGGCAACAGCTTCATCACTGGGGCCACCAAACCGCTCATAAAGACTGATATTTGCTCTTCCTGTCACCCTTTCTTCACTGGTGAGCAGCGCATTGTTGACACTGCGGGTCAGGTGGAGCGGTACATGAAGCGTCTGGAGAAGAAGGAGGAGATGGGAAAGGTGGTGGTCCCAGCGGGTGAGACGGAGATGGGACAGGAGGCGAGGCAGACTGCAGGTGGGAGAAGGCCCAAGACCTCTCCCGGTAAGGCCACAAAAGGCAAGCGGAAGCGGGAGGGGAAATAGCGGAGTGAGGAGGGCAGGGTTTCCTGCCCTTTTGCGTTACACCACGCTCGAATGGGGCCAGAGAGAGATATGCGTTATAATTTCAGTGGTGGTTGGATAGAGTTAATCTGCGGCAGCATGTTCAGCGGCAAGACAGAGGAGTTGATCCGCCGAGCCAGGCGAGCCCAAATAGCCAGGCAGAAGGTACAGGTTTTCAAGCCCACCTTGGATGACCGATACGGTGTGGAGAAGTTGGCTTCCCACGATGGAGTATCTCTGGATGCGGTCAGTGTGCAAGATGCTAGGCAAATCCTGGATCTCGTGCAATCGGACACCCAAGTGGTAATCATAGACGAGGCGCAGTTCTTCGATTGGTCTATCGCCGATGTCTGTAATGTGCTGGCTGATGGTGGAAAGCGAGTCATCGTTGCTGGGCTGGATACCGATTTCCGGGGCGAGCCCTTCGGGCCAGTTCCTCTCTTGATGGCCGAAGCGGAAGTTGTCGACAAGCTGCAGGCTATCTGTGTAGTGTGCGGTGCCCCGGCTACGCGCACGCAGCGTCTGATCGATGGGCAACCCGCTTCCTATGATGATCCAGTTATCATGGTAGGTGCCAGCGAGGTATATCAGGCTCGTTGCAGGCGATGCCATGAGGTGCCAGGAAAGCCTAAAAGGTAGCACCAACCTGGCTGACGACTAAGACGATGGTGAGCATCACCTGCTACGGAGGCGTCAACGAGATCGGCGGCAACAAGATTATTGTACAGGATGGAGATACTTGCTTTTCCTTCGACCTCGGCACCTCTTTCGGCCGGAGATATGATTACTTCGAGGAATATCTGAAACCACGACCGCGGATGGGACTCCTAGATTTGATGTACACGGTGCTTCTGCCCCCTTTGGAGGGCATCTATCGCCAAAATCTGCTGCCCAGCGCTGATTTCTAGGTCCAGTGGCGTTCAGTACCCCAATAATGCCGGTTGACTCTGGATGACATCCTCCTCTCTCATGCTCACGTGGATCATACCATAAAGCCTCGCATTCTCATTCCCATTCACACTTTGGATGCCGAATACTTTGTCTCCAATCTGGCAAGGGAAGGGATCCAGGTACGAGTACCTCACCTGGGCGAGGAGCTGGTCTTAACATATTAAGTGGCTATTGAACGTCTCCTACCGTGACATACGCCTTTGTACCATCGTCCCGGCGAAGGATGAGAGCTCCGTCAACATCCACACCCTCGGCCCAGCCAGATTCTTGCCCCCAGGGCGTGGCCACCTGTACTTTCTGGCCTAGTAGGGACAGGCGAGCTGTCCATTTCTCCTGTGGAGACTCCCCCTGTTGCAGGAGACGATACTCTCTCTCCATGAACTTCAAGAAGGACTGTAGAAGCTCCAAGCGCGACACGTCTCGTCCCAGTTCCATAGACAGACTGGTGGCGATGTCGGCGATCTCGGGAATCTGCCGGACATCCACGTTCACATTGAGGCCGATCCCTACCACAGCATAATCCAGTCTCTCACCACTAATGCTGATTTCAGTGAGTATCCCTCCGGCCTTCTTCCCCCGCAGCAGGATGTCATTAGGCCATTTGAAGTGAACCGGCAAGTCGGTGGTTTCCTCTATAGCATAGGCTACGGCTAAGGAAGAGACCATAGTGAGGCGGGGAAGCAGAGAGACCGTCAAGGCAGGATGGAGGATGAGAGATATTAGGAGGCTGCTACCCGGGGGGGCTAGCCAGGTCCTCCCCCGTCGGCCTTTGCCCGCCGTCTGCTCCTCGGCCACGACTAACGTCCCTTGCGGAGCGTCTTGTTTGGCTAACTCTTTGGCTACTTCGTTGGTGGAACCGATGGATGCATAGTAGGCTATCTTCTGGCCCATGAACTCCGTGGCCAAGGCCCCCTTTATCATTTCGGGTGATAGTCTCTCCATTGTGAGGCTCGCAGAACAGGCGTTGCGCAGCAAGAGCCCCGGGGAGCAGGAGGGGTGCCCCCTCGTTCCCTTCATATCCTGATACCTTGGGGTTTGTGCCCAACCGCTGCGCAAGCCCGAACGGGTACAGATTTTGACTTGGACCGTTCGCAGGGCTATAATATTGGCTACTTATGTCATGATATTCTAGCCGTTATGAGATGTCAAGAAGGCTGGAGAGGAAGATGAGTCCAAAAATCTACGTGACCCGCTTGATACCGAAACAGGGGTTAGATCTGTTATGTCGCTTCGGAGAAGCGAAGGTATGGGAAGGAGAGTTGCCCCCTCCACGTGAGTTGCTCTTGGAAGAAGTGAAACAGGTTGAAGGTCTCCTCAGTTTGTTGACCGACACCATTGATGCTGGGTTGATGGATGCTGCCCCTAATTTGAGAGTAATCAGCAACTATGCTATCGGCTATGACAACATTGATGTGGAGGCAGCCACCGAGCGGGGAATCCTGGTCTGCCATACTCCTGGCGTGCTTACTGACACCACAGCTGATTTTGCTTTTACCTTGCTGGTCTGCGTAGCTCGCAGGGTGGTTGAAGCTGCGAGGTATGTTAGGGAGGGGAGGTGGAAGACCTGGGAGCCGATGGTTTGCCTGGGATACGACATCTATGGCTCTACGCTGGGGCTGGTAGGCCTGGGTCGCATAGGTAGTGCCGTGGCTAAGAGAGCTGCCGGCTTTGATATGCGTATTCTGTACCATGACCCATATCGTCAGCCTAGACTGGAGGCGGAATTGGGCTTGATCTATACTGACTTGGAGACGTTACTACGAGAATCGGATTTCATCAGCCTGCACACGCCTCTGACGCCTGAGACCTATCGCATGATTGGCCGTGAACAGTACAAAATCATGAAGAATACGGCCATCCTCATCAACACCTCCCGCGGTCAAGTGGTGGATCAAGAGGCCCTCTACGAAGCTCTAGTTTCGGGTGAGATCGCAGGCGCTGGCCTGGATGTGACCGATCCCGAGCCTATAGACGCTAGTGATCCTCTTCTCACTTTGGACAACTGCGTGGTGGCACCTCATATCGCAAGTGCCAGCATTGCCACTCGTACCTTGATGGCCACAATGGCTGCTGAAAACCTTATTGCCGGTCTGCAGGGTCGCATGCCCCGCAATCCAGTGAACCCTGAAGCATTGGACAAGAGATAGCGACTGTAGACTCCGACATGCACACCAACGAGTTCGGCTTTGCGCAGCAAAAGCCCAGGGAGCACGAGGGGTGTCCCCTCCGCCCCTCATTCCCCCCCCATATTGGGGCTTGCGCAGCGATTGGGCGCGAGCCCATTAGGTGGGAGTGAATACGTGAACTTGACAAATGGACTTGGGTATGTTAATATGTGCCTAATCTGGGGCATCCCTGTGAGACCACCGCACGGGGAACCCTATTCATAGAAACGCTCGTTTACAGTGCGTGGGCTCAATAGTTGCTGATATAGAACGTGAGCTCTTATCCAGAGGGGCGGAGGGACCGGCCTTATGAAGCCCCGGCAACCTTCTACGGAAAGGTAGACGGCCTGGAATTAGCCCTGTCAGAATGTGTTGCCAGGTTTGCCTTTGTTCCGTGGTTTCGGTGCCAATTCCGGCAGATTTCATACCCGCCTGCTGTGCAGATTCTCCAAAATCGGGCTAAGAGGAGGATCAGGGGAAGGAACGGAATCTGAAAGATGAGAGGAAGTCACGCTTGCTTTCTCTCCACTTAGGAGAGATTTTTTTTGGCTTGGTGCATATAAGAAAGGGCTTGAGGTGCAGGTATGCGTACGATTGAGTGGGATGATGGTGTAGTGCGCATGATAGATCAGCGCAAGCTACCCCATGAATTTGTGACAGTAGAGTTCACCGACTACCGAGATGTGGCTCGGGCCATCAAGGAGATGTACATCCGGGGGGCGCCTGCTATCGGCGCTGCAGCGGCCTATGGCCTGGCTTTGGCGGCCGTCTACAGCAAGGGGCAAAGCAGACCTCAATTGTTGGCCGATCTGAGGGAAGCGGTCGATGTGCTGCAGAGCACCCGTCCCACGGCTTCTAACCTTTTCTGGGCTGTGGATAGGATGTTGCACAAGCTGGAAGATGAGGGTTTGAAGGATATTCAGCAGGTGAGGCAGGCGCTCATCGCTGAGGCACAGGCCTTAGCTGATGAGGATGTGGAGGTCAACAAACGCATGGGCAGCTACGGAGCGGAGTTGGTGGAAGATGGGTACAGTGTCCTGACTCATTGCAATGCTGGATCACTGGCCACCGTTGATTACGGCACGGCTCTGGCTCCGGTAAGAACAGCCTGGATGCAGGGTAAACGAGTTCAAGTTTTCGTTGATGAGACCCGGCCTCGTCTTCAAGGGGCCCGATTAACGGCCTGGGAGCTAATGCATGAGGGTATTCCAATGACTTTGATAGCCGACAACGCCGCGGGGTATTTCATTCAGACTGGCAAGGTGGATATCATCTTCGTTGGTGCTGATAGGGTGGCAGCCAACGGCGATGTGGCTAACAAGATTGGAACCTATAAATTGGCCGTGGTTGCCAGGGAGAACGGAGTCCCGTTCTATCCGGTAGTGCCAACTTCCACCATAGACCTGGCTATCGCCTCTGGCAAGGAGATCCCTATAGAGGAGCGGGACCCGGAGGAGGTGACCCATATCCGCGGCCAACTCATCGCCCCTGAGGGGGTGCAGGTGGCCAATCCAGCTTTCGACATCACGCCTCGCCGGTACATTACCGGTATAATCACTGAGCACGGCATTGTCTATCCACCTTTTGACAGAGGATTGCGGATGGCTGTGGAACGGGGCAAACTCTGATGTGCTTCCTTGGGAGGGGACAGTGAGAGAGGCTTTCAAACCCGAATTGCTGCCTGTAATCATTGGCAGTCTGCCCCATACAGACCCCGAAGAGGCTTGTCATTTGATCCTGACGCACTTTCCAGAAGTGTCTAGCTGGCCTCAGCTGCCGAAACGCAGTTTCTTAGAGAACATGTATGTCCAGTTCAGTGAGGGCTTTCCGGGGCTCGTTTTGGAGGAGGAGCGCATCTATGTTGATCGTGTTCAAGATTTGAGTGCAGAGCTTGGGTCCCTCTATGAGGCTTATTTGGAGAACGATCTGGAGATGTATGCTGTTAGCCCTGCTTATGCTGCGGGACTGGCCAGGTGGTCGGAAGGGGAGTTTGATTCCTGCAAGGCTGTGAAGGGGCAGGTTACGGGACCCATAAGTTGGGGTCTCACGGTGGTGGATCAGGATAAGCGCCCTGTCCTCTACGACGAAGTGCTGGCCGACGCTGTTGCTAAGCATCTACGGTTAAAGGCCGCCTGGCAGGAGAGGGAACTTCGCCGACTTCACCCCACGACTATGATCTTCATCGACGAGCCGTACATGGCTTCTTTTGGTTCTCCCTATGTCGCCGTGACACGAGAACAGGCGATAGCTCTTACTGAAGAGGTGCTTGATGGGTTAGAGGGTCTTAAGGGCATTCACTGCTGTGGGAATACCGATTGGTCGCTTATCCTGTCCACTTCGATTGATATCTTGAGTTTCGATGCCTACGACTATGCTGAGTCCTTGTCCCTATATCCGGCAGAGCTAGATACCTTCTTGCGGCGTGGAGGCATCATAGTCTGGGGCATAGTCCCCCGTGGAGAAGAGGCGCTGGCTAGTGAGACAAGCACCGGTGTGGTGGAGCGGTTGCACCAAGCCATGGAGTTATTGGTGCGTAAGGGCATATCTTTCGATGATCTGCTGGCTGCCTCGTTGGTAAGCCCCGTCTGTGGATTGGGCTCGATATCGTTGGATTGCGCGGAACGGACTCTCGCTTTGACCGCAGGTGTTTCCAAGGAGATGAGGAGAAGGTACCTATCGTCCTGAAATGTCTCTATCTGTTAAGAAGGTCGAAGACAAAGGGGATATATATCGTTTCCTAAGGCAGGACCGTCTCTATGCCGCATACGCTATTGGCGATCTGGAACCGTCCTTGTTCGGGCAAAGCGAATGGTACGCCGCATTGAGAAGTGGGAGAATGAGTGCCCTCTGTTTGCGATTCACGGGGCTTTGCCCGCATCCGATCTTTACAATGGGGACGACAGGGGATCTAGTTCCCATTCTTGACCGGTTTATGAAGCCTGAAAGGGCGTATTTTGCCAGCAGACCAGAGCATCTGAGTGCACTGAAGAGGTTCTATTCGTTGCCGAGTGTCGAGGAGATGTTCAGGATGGCCCTCGATTCTGATGATTTTGTCCCTATGGATGGGTCAGTAGTGCGACTCGGACCGAGACATGTGTATCAATTGCGAGAACTGTACCGCTGGGGAGGGGATGTCGCCTTTGCGCCCTATCAGATTGAGCAGGGCATCTTCTACGGTGTGGAGAAAGATGGTAAACTGGTGGCCACGGCGGGCACTCATCTTGTTTCCCGGACTTACGGCCTGGGGATCGTGGGCAATGTGTTTACCCATCCGGACCACAGACGCCATGGCTACGCCGCGCTCTGCACCAGCGCGGTCGTGGAAGAACTGCTGTCTCAATCACTCGACGTGGTATTGAACGTTGGGCAGCATAATGAACCAGCGGTCAAGATATACCAGCGGCTAGGCTTTCATGTCTACTGTCCCTTCATCGAAGCGCTGGGGACACGGAAGAGGGGCTTATGGGGACAGCTATCTGGACATGATTGATATGAGTCATCCACTGGCTACTGTCGTTGTTTTAAGAGTTGGTAGGAGCCCCGGCTTGGCGGACGAGTCATGGGCTTAGGGCATAACGCATGGGCCAGCGAGCCGGCGGCCCGGTAAGCTAATAAGAAGGAGCGATGATATGACCAAAGGTTGTGATGTAAAGGACACTTCCCTGGCAGAGCAAGGCAGACTGCGCATCGAGTGGGCAGCCCAGGAGATGCCGGTGCTGGGTCTGATCAGGGAGCGGTTCGAGAAGGAAAAGCCTCTCAAGGATGTCAAGCTCTCAGGCTGTCTGCATATCACCACCGAGACAGCCAACTTGGCCATAACCTTGGTGGCGGGAGGAGCCAGCCTAACGTTATGTGCCAGTAACCCTCTCTCTACCCAGGATGATGTGGCTGCCTCTTTAGTGGTCAACGAAGAGACACCGGTCTTTGCCATCAAAGGAGAGGACAACGAGACCTACTATCAGCATATCCATTCGGCGTTGGAACATGGCCCTCAAGTGACCATTGACGACGGTGCAGATTTGGTATCAACCCTACACAAAGAGAGACCGGATATGATCGGTGATGTCATTGGTGGCACGGAAGAGACGACCACCGGTGTGATTCGGTTGCGAGCTATGGCGCGCGAAGGCGTACTCCGTTACCCCATTATCGCGGTCAACGACGCTTTGACCAAGCATCTCTTCGACAACCGGTATGGCACAGGTCAATCCACGATTGACGGCATCTTACGGGCCAGCAACATCTTGCTGGCAGGCAGGAATTTCGTCGTGGCTGGTTATGGCTGGTGTGGTCGTGGTATTGCCATGCGGGCTCGAGGCATGGGGGCCAATGTTATCGTCACTGAGGTTGATCCCTTGAGAGCTCTGGAAGCGGTGATGGATGGGTTCCGGGTAATGCCCATGCTAGAGGCAGCCAAGATTGGTGAAGTTTTTGTCACCTCCACCGGTGATATTAACGTGATCGACAGGCACCATCTTGAGGCAATGAAGGACGGGGCCATATTGGCCAACTCTGGTCACTTCAATGTGGAAATCAATATACCTGCCTTGCGGGAATTGGCCGTGGACGTGCGCAATCCCAGACCAGGTGTGGATCAGTATTTCATGGCCGATGGGCGGCGTCTATCATTGCTTGGTGAGGGGCGTTTAGTGAACCTCGCTATAGCTGAAGGTCATCCGGCCTCGGTGATGGATATGTCCTTCGCAAACCAGGCTTTGGGTATCGAATATCTGGTCAGGAAAGAAGGCACCCTGGAGAATAAGGTGTATCCCATCCCCGAGGATATAGATCGTGAGATAGCTCGCCTGAAGCTTACTGCCATGGGTCTTAAGGTAGATAGCCTCACCCCAGAACAACAGAAATACCTCTCTTCGTGGGAGGAAGGGACATAGGCGATTGGGGCGCATGCCCACCTAGTTGGGAAAAAAACTCAGGAGGTCATTACTTAAAATGAGAAACATCACAGTGGAGAGTCTGGATAAGGTTCCTGTTGAGGAGCAGCGAGTGGAGCTAGTGGAACGGAAGGGCGTCGGCCACCCTGATTCTGTCTGCGACGCCATCATGGAGGAGGTCTCCGTGGCCCTGAGTCGGGAGTACGTGGCCACTTTCGGCAGGGTAGTGCACCACAACATAGATAAAGGGCTATTGGTGGCGGGCAGTACTACTCCCAGCATAGGTGGAGGAGTTGTAGATGAGCCGATGCTGCTAGTTTTCGGTGACCGTGCCATCTATGAGCTTGGAGGGAAGCGCATCCCGGTGGGAGAGATTGCCGAGGAGACAGCTAAGAGGTGGCTCAGGGAGAACCTGCGTTTCGTTGATCCGGAAAAACATGTGGTTTGCCAGAACGAGATCAAGGAAGGATCGCCAGAGTTGACCGATATCTTTGATCGTGAAGTCATAGGGGCTAATGATACCTCGGCGGCGGTGGGGTACGCCCCCCTGACGGAGACGGAGAGGATGGTTCTGGCTCTGGAACGGCACCTCAACTCAGTTGAGTTCAAAGAGACTTTTCCCGTGGCTGGTGAGGACATCAAAGTGATGGGCTATCGTCGTGATCGAGAGTTGATTCTCACCGTTGCTATGGCCTTCGTGGATCGCTTCGTCGAGAGCGAGAAAGGTTATTTCTCGCGCAAGAAGGAGATCCAAGATGCTACGATAGACTTCGTAAACCGGGAGAGACTTAACTTCGACAACGTAGTTGTGGATCTGAACACTTTGGACGTGCCTGGTCGGGGTGAGGATGGCATGTATCTCACCGTTCTGGGAACCTCGGCCGAGGGCGCTGATAGTGGCCAGGTAGGTCGAGGCAACAAGGTGAATGGAGTGATCGCTCTGAATCGACCCATGA
>JBFFDV010000078.1:0-10294 GCA_041559215.1 Anaerolineae bacterium
GACTATTCTATCCCCCTTGGCATCACCTTCACCTGATGGGCTGGAGCGGGTGGCTGAGGATCAGGGATTTATAGATCGAGCTCTGGAACCTTTCTACGAGCTCATCCCCGACTATGTCCTGCCAGGGGTGCCGAATGAAGACTTGGCTACTATTCTGGCCGGCATGGTAGGTGTTCTCATCGTCTTCGGCCTCTCTTTTGGAGCGGCCTATGCGTTGCGGGGCAAAGAGGCCGATGATCAGCCGCGCCAGGCTTAGCCGAACTATGGAGCCAATGAGATGAGCTAGAGGCAAGTCCCCTCCCCCTCAAGCCTACCTGATACATTTGAAAGAGCAACCATGACGCATATTCATGTTCTGGATCAATACCAGGAAGGGAATAGCCTAATCCATCGCCTTGACCCGCGAGTCAAACTAATCCTCACCTTGGCCTTTATTGTGGCGGTCACGGGCGTGCCTCACGGAGCCTGGCTCTCCTTTCTGCTGTTCCTCCTGGCAGCAGGAACTGTCATTGCAGTCTCCCGCATCTCGCCCTTTCCGGTGTTCAAGCGCTCCATGGTCGCCATCCCCTTCGCCCTGGGGGCGCTGACTTTGGCTTTCACAAGCAAGGGAGCGCCCCTTCTCACTTTCAAGCTAGCTTCCTGGAGCCTTTCAATCACAGATCAAGGAGCCATCGCCTTCGCCAGTATTCTTACCAAAGCCTGGCTCGCAGTGCTCACGGCCACCCTATTGTCCATGACAACGACCTTCCCAGAACTTCTATTTGCAATGAGAGCGCTGAGATTGCCCAGAGTAATCGTATCCATAATCTCCTTCATGTATCGCTACATTTCTGTTATCGCCGACGAGGCCCTACGTTCGCAGCGCGCCAGGGAGGCCCGTAGTGCTGATCCTCAAGGTAAAGGAGGTGGAAGTCTGCTCTGGCGGGCCAAGGTATTGGGTGGCATGATCGGCTCTCTTTTCCTTCGCAGCTACGAGAGGAGCGAGCGCATTTACGCGGCCATGCTCTCGCGAGGCTTTGACGGCACAATGCGTACTATGAGAGCGGAAAGCTTGCGAGTAAGCGAACTTATGATATCCCTGGCTTTTATCGCCTATCTGGTGGCTGTAGTTGCCCTATCCCTTGTTTAGTCGTCTATGTGCGGATTGTAAAACATGAAGATACTAGAAAAACCAATCACTGAAAGAAGCGCTTCTACTGAACCTAGGAAGCTCCTTCGATCTCTCCCTGGGAAAGCGCGCCCGGCCATTGAATTCCATGCTCTCTCCTTCACCTACCCCGACGGCAGGAAAGCGTTAGATAACATCAGCTTGACAATCCGAGAAGGAGATAAGGTTGCCTTGGTAGGCCCGAATGGCGCGGGAAAATCCACCCTATTACTGCATCTGAACGGCATCCTGAAAGGGCAAGGAGTGGTAAAGATCATGGGCGCCGAAGTGGGCGATGGAAACCTGGGACTCATCCGCAGTCAAGTGGGACTGGTGTTCCAACACCCCGACGATCAACTCTTCTCCCCGACCGTTTTTGAGGATGTCGCTTTCGGCCCCCTCCACATGGGTCTTGATGACGAAGAGGTGCGCGAACGAGTAAGCTGGGCCCTGGCTCAGGTAGGAATGGAAGGGTTCGAAAACCGCATATCCCACCATCTCAGCCTAGGGGAGAAGAAGCGGATAGCGATAGCTACTGTGCTGGCCATGCGACCGGCCATCCTGGCCTTGGATGAGCCTTCAGGAGGGCTGGATCCCCGATCCCGGCGAGGGCTGATCCGCCTTCTGCGGGCATTGCCGCAAACGATGCTGGTTGCGACACATGACGTGCGTTTGGTAAAAGAACTACTGCCGCGCACCGTAATTCTTGATCGGGGAAAACTGATGGCCGATGGACAGACGGCCGACCTTCTCCAAGACGCTGAACTCTTGGAGAAACATGGCCTGGAACCGCCTTAGGCATATCACCAAAGCCCATCGGAGCTACATGACTGAAATCCTCACCCCCCATCCTCGAATAGGGACACGAAATCAAATCTCTTCACATCCACTAGACCTCTATCCGTCAACTTGAGCCTGGGGATGACAGGCAAGGCCAGAAAGGACATCGCCATAAAGGGGGTGGAGACTGTACAGCCTAGATCTCGCGCCACCCCCTCCAGATTGTCCATCTCAGCTATCACTTCTTCCGCTGACCTTTCGGACATCAGCCCAGCGATGGGCAGGGGAACGGTAGCCAAGACCTTGCCCTCGGCTGCGGCCACTAATCCCCCCTGCATCTTCACAATCTCTACCGCAGCGGTCATCATATCCAAATCGTTGGTGCCCACGACGATGATGTTATGAGAATCGTGAGCCACCGATGAAGCCAAAGCCCCGCGTTTCAGGCCAAAACCTTTCACAAACCCTAAGCCGATATTGCCCGAGGCCAGATGCCTCTCGATAACAGCTAACTTCAACATGTCTCGCTCCACATCGGCCACCGCCAGCCCGTTCATCGTCTTGACTTCCTCAATTAGCTGCTTAGTGACCAATTGGTTAGGCGTCAGGCCGATAATCCTGGCTCGCCTGCCGCGGGCCTTGATGCGGAAGTGTTCCAGTTCTATCCAGGACACATTCACCGTACCCCTGAGTGGGACTTCTGGACGCTTGATATCCATGGGCAACATGCGGCCGTTCTCCGCCACCAGGCGTCCACCCCGAAACACTTTCTTGATTTCAAAACTCTCGAAGTCATCGAACACCAACATATCGGCTCTGTAACCTGGAGCGATAGCACCCAGGTCGCGCAATCCGAAATACTCAGCCGTGTTAATAGTGGCCATCTGAATAGCGAGCATGGGGTTCAAGCCTAAACCGATCGCTTTCCTCACGACGCGATCCATATGGCCGTTATCTAGCAAATCTGCTGGATCGTCGTCATCGGTGACGAACATGCAGCGACGGGCATTTTCGGGCGTCACCAGAGGCAGCAACGCCTCCATGTTCTTGGCCACGCTGCCCTCACGAATCATGATACGCATCCCTCGCTGAAGCTTCTCCTTAGCCTCTTCAAAAGACGTGCTCTCGTGATCGGAGGTTATGCCAGCGGCTACGTACGCATTCAGATCCCGGCCACTGAGATGGGGCGCATGGCCGTCCACTCGCTTGCCTTCGGCGATCCTTATCTTCTCCAAGACATCCTCATCCCTCAGCAAAACTCCTGGATAGTTCATCACCTCCGCGACCCCAACGACCCACTTTTCACTAATCAGGGGAGAAAGATCGTAGGACATCAGTCGGGAGCCAGCGGTCTCCAGATGGCTGGCTGGCACGCAAGAGGATAGCATGAAATAGACGCTCAGAGGATTGTCCTTGCTGGACTCCATCATATACATGATTCCATCCAGTCCCAGTACATTGGCTATCTCGTGCGGATCGGCGATAATGGTCGTCGTCCCACGGGGCACGACCACCCGTGCAAACTCGGGGATGCAGAGCATGGAGCTCTCAACGTGCAGATGACCATCTATCAGGCCCGGGCAGACATACGCACCATGCACGTCCAAGACCTCCTTGGCCTCATAATCGCCCAGACCTACCACACGGGTGTCAGCGACGGCAACATTGGCCTCATGCACCTCCCCGGAGAGCACGTTTACCAGGCGAGCATTCTTCAACAAGAGGTCGGCTTCCTCTTCCCCCCGAGCCACTTTTATGATCCTACCCAGTTTCTCCTTCTCCATTGTGCGCCTCCCTTCCTATCAAAGACAAGCCGTTACAAAAAGGCGGCTGGGAACTGAATTGCCCCGCGCCGCCACTTAGATCTCATAAGTGCGTAGGTAGCGACATCGGAAGATCTACTGGGCTTCGAGATTGAAGGTTAGGCTGGTGATTAGCCAACGACCATCTCTCTTGACAAAGGTCCACTGGTCACCACCTGGAGCATGATCTAAGCCGATGGTACTGGTGCTAACAGCAGCAGCCGAATTACCTTCGATGGTCAATTCGACATCAGGATGAGTAACGGAACTAGGAGCAGAGGGGAATATCTCATTAACGTACCTCTCTCGAATAGCGGCTATCCCTCTCCAGACACGGTCATCGGCAGGATTGTCGGGCGTATGGTTGGCATCTGTCACTACCCCATCGTCAGCCCAGATCTCCATCAGGCGATCTATGTCTTGTGAAACAACGCCCTCGGCCTCGGCGTTCAATAACTGAAAGACGGCTTCTTCGTCACTGGCCGGCGTAGGAGTATCCGTGCCCCGCGGTCTCGGCGAGGGAACGCCTCCCGGCACGGTAGGAACCTCCGGAGCACCACAAGCCGCTACCACAAAGGCCACGACGATCAAGACTCCAAACAATATCCTCTTCACCTTTCTCAAAACCTCCTGGCTATTTGGTGATATCATACCATGCTTTTCACTAATGTCAAATCTGAACACAGACAGCGTTGCGCGGCAAAAGCCCGGGGGAGCGAGAGGGACCTGCCCTGAGTAGAGCCGAAGGGTGTCCCCTTGCCCTTTATTCCCCCCTACATATCGGGGCTTGCGCCCAATCGCTGTGGAAGCCCCTGGCGATAGGGATATTTTCTCTGATGGACGTAAGACTGAACTTGTGATAGCCTTAGCAGGTGTGGAGGGAAGCCGTGACGACAAATGTAATGTATCTTTCACCCCATTTCGACGATGTGGCCCTATCTTGCGGAGGGCTGATCCATCGTCAAGTTCAAGCTGGGACGGGGATTCTGGTGGTCACCGTATTCGCCGGCGCGCCCGCACATACAAAACTCTCCCCCTTCGCTGCTGAATTGCATGGCCAGTGGGGCCACCTCACCGAGCCAGTAGCTGCGCGACGAAAAGAAGACAAGAAGGCGATGCGCCTCTTGGGTGCAGAATACATACATCTCGAATATCCAGACGCCATCTACCGCTTTGATGACACCTCTTCTCTTTACCTTTGCGACGAGGATCTTTTCGGCCCCGTACACCACTCAGACCTCAATCTGGTATCGCAAATAGCCGAGACCGTAATGGAGATCCACTCCCCCCGCCAATCAACGCTTTACGCCCCGTTGGCGGTGGGCAATCACGTGGATCATCAGGTAGTGAGAGAGGCAGCGTTGAAGCTGTATCGTAAATCATGCAAGGTCATCTTTTATGAAGACTTCCCTTACGTCGAAGTCCCTGGAGCCTTAACGAGAGAGTTGGAACGGATTGGCATCGAAAGATGGATCGAAGAAGTCCAGGAACTCGATGAAGAGAACCTGGCGGCAAAGATAGAGGCCATCGCCTCCTATGCCTCTCAAATGGATAAGCTTTTCGGAGGCGTGGAAGTCATGGCCGAACGGGTGCGAGACTACGCGCTAGCACTGGGTCTACAGGAGGGATATGGCGAGAGATACTGGCGACTTTCCAGTGGCGTGAAGTCTGCTATCTCGAAGAAGCGTATATAAACTGCTGGAACAACAAAGGGCAATATGATATAATCACGGCCAGGAAGATATGGAAAAGATCCGAAGTTTTGTAGCAATAGAACTGAACGACCAGATAAAAGAAGAATTAGGTAAGACCCAAGCGTTGCTGAAGAGCAGAGGGATCGCCGATTGGGTACGTTGGGTGAGGCCCCAAGGTATCCATGTCACCATGAAATTCCTGGGGGATGTGCCGACTGATAGAATCAAAGAAATAGCGGTCGCCATCAAGGGTGCAAGCGGGGGTGTTGGCCCTTTCTCTCTCAGCTTTGGCGGTCTCGGTTGTTTTCCGAGCGGTAGCCGGCCAAACGTCATCTGGGTAGGGATACTGGGAGATACGAAAACACTTATCCACTTGCAGAGCAGGATAGACGCTAGCCTTGCCGTCTTGGGCTTCCCACCAGAGAAGCGGAAGTATACCCCTCACCTGACCTTGGGGCGCGTGGGCAGGCACGTCGCGCGGAGGGAACGCCGGCGACTGGGAGGGCTGATTCAGACGGAAAATGTTGATCCCTTGGGTGAAATGGAAGTGCATGAAGTCAGCTTGATGAGGAGCATCCTCTCGTCAGCAGGAGCTCAATATAGCCAGTTAGCGGTCGTGAAATTGGAGGGATAATGATCGTCGCAGTCATCGGCGATGGATTCTGCTCCGCTGAGACCGCCCGCTTGGCGCAGGAAGTAGGTCGACAACTGGCTGAGAGAGGAGCCACGATCGTCTGTGGGGGGCTGGGAGGGGTAATGGAAGCCGCCTGCCGGGGAGCCAAGAGCGCCGGAGGTCTGACCATTGGTATTTTGCCCAGCCGCAATCGTCGGGATGCCAATCCTTATGTTGATGTCCCCATACTCACAGGGATGGGAGAAGCACGCAACGTTATCGTGGTGAGTTCCGCCCAGTCGGTAATCGCCGTCAGCGGAGGATATGGCACCTTATCAGAGATGGCTCATGCCTTGAAGTTGGGAATTCCGGTGGTAGGGCTGGGTACCTGGCAGTTGAGCAAAGGCGGCTGGGATGCACAACGCGCCATAGTCGTTGCCACCGACCCGGCCGACGCAGTGCAGAAAGCGCTGGCGTTGGCCAAAGCGTAAGAAGGAGGTCGGCATGGTGTTTCAAGACCGCCATGAGGCAGGTAAGATACTGGCAAAAGAGCTAAGCTCATTCAAGGGACGAGACGATGTAATAGTCCTGGGTATTCCCCGAGGTGGGGTGGTGGTCAGCCATGAGATCGCTCAAGCCTTGAACGTTCCTCTAGATATTTACATCACGCGCAAGATCGGCGCACCCCACAATCCGGAACTGGCCATCGGAGCCGTGGCCAGCGACGGCACCTTGATACTGGATTATCAATTGGCCAAAAGACTGGGTGTATCGCAGGACTATATCGATGCAGAATCGGAACGTCAAAAGAGAGAGATAGAGAGGCGAATAGCTGAATACCGAGGCGCAGTCCCGGCCCCGGAACTGAAGGGCAAGGTTGTCATCGTGGCGGACGACGGCGTAGCTACCGGCGCTACGACGCTGGCCACCATCAGGGCGATCCGAACTCAGGAGCCTAGTCAATTGGTCCTTGCCGTTCCTGTCGGGCCTCGAGACACCATAGAGAGTCTGAAGCGAGAGGTTGACCAGCTCTATTGCCTCCATGCGCCGGAGATCTTCTGGGCGGTCGGAGCTTTCTACAACGTCTTCGACCAGACCTCGGACGAGGAAGTGAAAGCCCTGCTGCAGAGGGACCGATCATCATAAATGGAATGGGGCTCGTTCCCCTTCCAAACTAATCACGTTTGGCAGACTGCTCAGCTACCTTGTCAATCTGAGCTCTTAAGCCAGCCACTCTGCTCGCCAAGCTATCCAACCCTCGAAAAATCAGCCACGAGAGCCCAAGGGCTAGAATGAGCAAAGCCAGAAGACCCACTATTTGGGCATAGAACTGCTGGGGCCAATCGGGTTGGAAGCCGGATCTCACCAACAGTCCGGAGACCCCTTGCCTAGCTATGTCGAGGTATTCCCTCGCCCCCACGCCGTTCCATCCCTGGCCATTACCGCCATCAGCGAATATCCCCAGAGCCAGCAGGCCCCATAGGCCAGATATGCCATGTACAGACACAGCCGCGCCGGGATCATCAAGCCGAAGTCTGACCTCCAGCAAATAGATGCTGAGAGGGAGCAATAGCCCGGCCAGCCCACCGACAACGAGCGCAGCCCAGGGGGCAATGAAGGCACAGGAAGCACTGACGGCCACTAAAGCAGCTACCATACCACGTGCCACCATCAGTAGGTCCGGGCTGCCAGCGGCAAACCAGATGTAGAGAGCGCTCACCAGGATCCCGCCACAAGCCGCCAGAAGGACGTTGACCAGGATCTGAACATAGGAGACGTTGTTCGCCAGCAAAGGATTACCTACAGCCAACCCGACCCAGCCCAACAGACGGAGAAAACTGCCCAGCAAGGCTAGCAGCGGAAAGTGAACAGGGGGTGGCTCGGCCGGTTCCTGTTGCCGCCCAAGCCTCGCGCCAAAGACAAGAACAGCGGCCAGAGTGACGAAACCAGCTGCCGCGTGTATCGTCCCCGAACCCGCGAAGTCAACGAACCCATGACCTAATCCGAGGTTCATGCCCAGTTGGGAAAGCCAGCCCCCACCCCAGACCCAGTTGCCATAAATCGGATAAATCAGAACACTGAATAATAGCCCCACCCCAAGAAGAGCGAAGAACTTCAGACGTTTAGCCAAAGCCAGTAGAGGGATACAAACAGCGGTGGCTGCTAAGGCTCCCTGATACAGAAATAGAGTCAGGAGTTCGGCATCGGGGAGCTCCTTGAGTATGAGGAAGCCATCCAATCCGATCACACCCCAGCCCGGGCCCGAAACAACGTCCAGGGGCGACCATTCCGAGACAAGTTCCTGGGCTCCTTGGATATTGGAGATCAATCCCAGGCCGCCAAATTGAAAGCCAAACCCTATCAGCGCGTAGACAATCACTCCCAAAGGAATGGCGATCAAACCCATTACGGCAACATTCGCAACTCTTCCCTTCTCTGAAGCACCCACCGCTATCATGGTCAGACCTGCTGGGATCAGGAAAACGAGACCCGCTGCTAACACAGACAAATGGAGACCATCTGTGGCCGTCATTGTGGAAGCTACTGCATTACCAGCTTGCACTTCTCCGCATAACAATAGGGTAATGATCTCTGTGACGATACTGCCGTAGAACATTCTTTCAGACATACCCCCTGCACCGTTATCAAAACCCATCTTACCACAAGTCAGATCAAAAGAGAAGAGTGGAGAACGCCTGCTCCACGAGGAGGAAGAGCATGAAGCCAAGGCTGTCACGAGCGCTACAGCGGCTCTGGAAAAACTAATCGACAAGGATTATAATTTGATCATGAGCGGCATTGGGATACCAGGCCTAAGAGGTCGAATTCAGCGCTCTTTTCGTTGGAGACGAAGGTGAGCCCGAGCGATTGGACAGATATCGTAGAGCGCAAAATAACAGAGGCTCAGAACAGAGGGGAGTTCGATGACTTGCCCGGCAGAGGCGAACCGTTAGACCTGAGAGAGGACCCCTTCGTCAGGCCTGAGTGGAGGTTGGCCCACAGAATGCTAAAGCACGCCAGGTTCACCCTGGACTGGATTGAATTAGGTAAGACAATACGGGTGGAGGCGGCGCAATGCCGCAAGCTGCTGGAAGATCAACTGCTTTGGGCAAACAGGGTACTGTGTTCAACGGATGAGATGATCGAGGTTGAGGCCGAGCTTGATGATGGGTACCGCTGGACTATCAGCAACTACACCGAGCGGGCGCGAAAAGTGAATGAAAAGATAGAACTTTTCAATCTGATAGTACCGTTAGTGCACCTCCAAAAACATAAAGTTTCCATTGCCGAAGACCTCCGCAGATTCCGAGAGCACTGGCCCCAGAAGACCCAAGGATCTAGATAAAGGCTACATGCCCCGCGCCGTTGAGGCACTCTGAGCATATGTCCAGACAAGCCCCGCTGCCGCCCGACTCATCCTGAGCTTATCTATCTCGAATCTGCCTGCCTCGCGCCCCTCGAAGTGCCAGAGGGGGCGGCGCGACTAGCCAAAACTGACCACTTCTGCTATGATTGTACTTTGTTTGAGCCCGCCCAAAAAAGGCTTATCAGGTTCAAAGATAGAATCATAAATGGGAGGTAGAAAGGTGAAAGAAGTGGTAATCGTGAGTGGGGCCAGGACAGCTATAGGCACCTTTGGCGGCTCACTCCAAGATGTTCCTGTGGTGGGGCTAGGCGCTCGGGTCATCAAAGAAGCACTGAGAAGAGCAGGCTTAAGACCCAAACCTAGCGAGAAGGTGCTCCAAAACGAGCCAGAGGGCCTCAAGGGCATCGGAATGGTTGACCTCGAGAAACAGTACTATGACTGGGATGAATCCCTCCAAGAAGTACACGTTGATGAAGTGATAATGGGGCATGTGATTCAGGGAGGCCAGGGGCAGAATACCGCCCGGCAGGCGACGATCCATGCCGGGGTTTCCAAGGAAACGAACGCATTCACCGTTAATAAGGTCTGTGCCTCGGGATTGAAGGCGATTACCCTAGGGGTCCAGGCAATACAACTCGATGAAGCTGAGATAGTGGTGGCTGGCGGCATGGAAAACATGAGCCAGGTTCCTTACGCCTTGCCAAAAGCCAGATGGGGCTACAGAATGGATATTACCGGTGCTGGTGAGGTCACCGACCTTATGGTCTATGACGGGTTGTGGGAGATATTCTATGGCTATCACATGGGCCTCACTGCGGAGAACATCAGCGAAAAGTATGGCATAACCAGGGAAGAGCAGGACAAGCTAGGTCTTCTCAGCCATCAGGGGGC
>JBFFDV010000079.1:0-10183 GCA_041559215.1 Anaerolineae bacterium
AGGTCGTCGGGTCCGAGAGCTTCCTGCAGGTGTTCCCGAACCTGTCGGCGCGACTCCAGTACGAAGTGTTCCGAAACCAACCCGGGAATCCGCTCTCGGGCGGCGTCGGCGGCACCGAGAATGACGGCTGCTTCGGCCACCCGGCCGGTTGCGACTGCGAATCCGGCGACCGTGACGAGTATCTGGTTCCTGAGCCAAGCGATGTGCTACTGGACGTCTACTGTGGCGTGGGCACCTTCGGGCTGAGTCTGGCCGACGAGGTTAGCAAAGTCATCGGCATAGAAGAAAGTGAGGCGGCTGTGGCCGATGCTCGCTTCAACTCCCAGGGGGTGGCTAGTGTTCAGTTCCTACAAGGTAAGGCTGAAGAACTGCTCCCCAACCTGGAGGAGAAGGTGGATATCGCTATCCTGGATCCACCTCGACAGGGATGCCACCCAAAGGCACTGACAGCCCTGCTGAAGATGGCCCCCCGCAAGATAACATATGTCTCTTGTGATCCAGCAACGTTGGCCCGTGATGCCAAGAGACTGGTGCGGGGTGGGTACGAACTAGTTAAGGTACAACCGGTGGATGTGTTTCCGCAGACCTCTCACGTGGAAACCGTCGCCCTGCTACACCTGGCCTCCTCATAAGGACAGCGGCTTCGCACTCTTGTGAAGGGCGTTGCGCAGCAAAAAGCCCGGGGAGCAAGAGGGGTGTCTCTTCGACTTCGCTCAGAGCAGGCCCCTCATATGATTCATACCCCTGTGCCTTGGTGCTTGCGCCTAATTGCTGCGCAAACCCGCGAAGCCGTAGTTTTTGACACAATGGACAGTAGAGATTACAATGGAGAAGGAGATAAAGAGAAGAAAATGGCTATCAGGCCCATCTTGCAGGGCAATGAACTAGTTCTAAGACAGAAGGCCAGGAAAGTGCGGGACTTCGGCCCCTCTCTGCAAGCATTGATAGACGACATGGTGGAAACGATGCATGCCGCGCCGGGAATTGGCCTGGCCGCCCCCCAGATTGGCGTACCCTTACGGGTCGCTGTGATCGAGTTGCCGAAGGCAGAAGAGGGGGAGGAGAACCAGGACCCCTATCAAGGCAAGCTGATCGTTATTTGCAATCCTGAAATAGTCAAGAGCTGGGGGGAGGAGGAAGGGCAAGAGGGATGTTTGTCGTTGCCAGAATACATAGGTGATCTGCAGCGAGCAGCCAGGGTCGTCGTTAAGGCACGTAGCCGTCGAGGGAAAGAGATCCGCATAAGGGCTGAAGGGCTCATGGCCAGGGTGCTGCAGCACGAGATAGATCACCTTGACGGCAAACTCTTCATCGATCGCCTGGAGAGCCTGGATAAGTTATACCGTCTCGAACCATCTGAGGAAGGCTCAGAAGAAGAGGAGGGTATAGTGATCTGACGGAGCAAAGATCCTCAAAGCCAGTCCGTGAGTTGGGCCGTTGCCTCCAGTATCAAGTCTGCCCCCGCCGCTACCAGATCCTCGCGCTCCCCAAAACCGCATAGTACCCCTATCGCATAGCTGCCTGCCGCTTTGGCCGAGATGATATCGACTGCTGTGTCGCCTACCATCACACAGTCCCTAGGTGAAAGGCCAAGAAGGTTGCCAGCATAATGGACAGGTTCTGGATGAGGTTTTAACCGGCGCGTGTCCTCGCGGGCAGCGATGACGTTGAAAAGCCCCTCCAGCCGGTATTGCTGCAAGAAAGCCGAAGCATCACGTCGAGAGCGAGTAGTTATGATCCCCAGACGGTACGGGCCAGACAAGGCCTGAACCATATTCACAACACCCTCGACAGCCACATACTTCCCTTGAACGGCCAGCCCTCTAAGGCGGCGCAACCTATCGCCTATGGAGAAGAGGTTATCGTCCAGGCCGATCATATCCAAGACTGTTACGACACGATTCACTGGACCCTCGGCGGCGAGCATGGCGCGGCGGAGAAGACGCCTGGGATTCTTGTCAGGGAATAGACTGCTGAAGCGCTCCAATCTACCTGCCAGGGCCTCCAGCAGGGCATCATCGGTATCTATCAGCGTGCCGTCGAGATCGAAGAAGATCGCCTTGATCCTGGCCTTAGACTCGCGAAAAGAGGGGTTGTCAGGACGACTCATCGCCCTGCTCCGCTGCAACGCTCTGCCCCGGCAATGGTTGGGCTCCTTCATTGGGCGTCTCCGCCACGGTCGGCACCTCAGCTACACGCTCCACCTCCACCAGCTTGCTGTAGATGTACTCTCCCAGGATCCTGGAAGTGCCTATCACAGGGGCGGCCAAGAAAGCGCCCAGGATGCCGCCTATGCTATATCCGCCGATAACCCCCACTAGCACCACTAGAGGATGAAGTTTAACGCTGGCACCCATAATACGTGGCGCGAGGAAATTGTTCTCGACTTGCTGGATCATCACGTACAACCCCAGCACCAACAGAGCGAACCAGCCATTTGCGATGGGCAAATGGGTCGAGCCTTGGAAAAAGGCCACTGCCACGCCAGGTATAGCGGCGATGATGGGCCCTAAAGTGGGCACCACTTCCAGGATGCCAGCCAACATGCCCAACAGCAAGGCGTTCCTCACCCCCGCCAACCAGAGGGTCACGGCCGTAATCACACCCACAGTCAAGGATAAGAGGAGCAGCCCCCTGAAGAAGGAGTTCCAGATGTCGCTAACCCTGTGCCCTAGGTCCTCAACAGCGGCGCGATAGTCCAGTGGGATCAGACCATCAACAAAGCCGATGATCTTGTCAGTGTCCCTGATCACCCAGAAAGATACGACAAGTATGAAAACTAACCACACCAAAGGGCCGGCGACTAAAGTGCCAGCGACTCCAGCTACACCGAACAAGATTTCTACCGACCGGGAAGGAAAGTCGGTGGCTAGCTCTCTCAAGCTATCTTGTAAGCTATCTTGCCAACTCTCGAAGATGGCATGTAGATCGATGGAAAAACCGAGGATCTTGATCGTTTCGTAATCAGCTAAGAGTTGCTGTAAACCATTGTAGATGGCCTGTAAATCCAAGTTAATCGAGGAGACCTGTTGCCGCACCATCCGCACAAAGATGGAGGCCCCCACAGCCAGGGCGATCAGGAAGATGAAGTATGTCAAGACTGTGGCCAGGGTGCGGGGAATGCGCAATCTTACGAGGCTCTCCACCAGGGGGCTAAGAAGATAGGCAACGAGAAGAGCAAGGATCACAGGAGGCAGTATCTCGCGAACCATATAGAAAAGGATAGCCCCAGCTACTATGAGGCCGACAACCACCCAACGCTTGGTAGACTCGTTCCAGGGCCCGGACACAATCCCCCCGCAAGGGACCTACAGTGACTATCTTCGTCCTAGCAGCTTGTTGGCCAGCTTGATGATCTCCATAATTACCAGCGGCATCACACCCAAGCTCACCACGATGCTCCAATCAGAGAGGGTCAAGGGCATGGTCTTGAAGATGGGGTGGAAGATGGGCACGTAGATAATTGCCAACTCACTAAGGATGACGGCGCCGAAGGCGTACACCAACCAACGGTTGGAGAAGAGACCAAGCTCGAAGATAGAATACCTATTGCTGCGAACATTGAAAGCATGGACGTTCTGGGCAAAGATGGTGGTGGAAAAGGCCATCACCCGCGCCCTCTCCGCTCCCCCTCCCATGACGTAGTATTCAATAGCGAAAGCCCCCAAGGTAAGCAAACCGATGATCAGACCTTGAAAAGCCATGATGCCAGCCATGTTCCTGGTGATGACACCCTCCGTCGGTGGCCGAGGAGGCCGCTCCATAATCCCTGGCTCGGTTGGTTCCACCCCTAGAGCCAAAGCAGGCAGGCTGTCCGTCGCGAGGTTTACCCACAGAATGTGAATGGGCAATAGCGGCAGAGGCATGCCTAGCAAAGAGGCCAGGAACATGGTCAGCAGCTCCCCTATGTTGCACGAAAGCAGATAATGGATGAAACGACGTATGTTTTCGAAAATGCCACGCCCTTCCTCCACAGCGGCGACGATGGAGGCGAAATTGTCATCGGTGAGGACCATATCTGAGGCCTCCTTGCTGACATCGGTCCCCGTGATACCCATAGCAATGCCGATGTCGGCTTCCTTCAAAGCCGGTGCATCATTGACCCCATCGCCTGTCATCGCCACGACATGCCCTGTTCCCTCCCAAGCTCGCACGATGCGCAACTTGTGCTCTGGCGAGACACGAGCATAGACCCTCACGCTCTCAACCATCTCTGCAAGACGCTCGTCGCTGATCTGGTCTACCTCGGACCCAGTAAGACAAATATCCCCCTCACGGAAAAGGTCAAGCTCTTTGGCAATGGCCTCAGCCGTAGCCCTATGATCCCCAGTGATCATCACCACCTCAAGACCAGCCTGCCTGGCCGTAGCTATGGCCTCCTTGACCTCCGATCTAGGGGGATCTTTCATCGCCATCAGACCTGCGAAGATCAGATCGCGCTCCAGCTCCTCCACCGACGGCTCTCCCAACCCCTCCGGCAGGCGTCGGTAGGCCATCGCCAGGAGACGCATGGCTTCGTTCGCAAACTGGTCGTTCAGCCTCAGAACGTGCTCCTTATCTTCGCTGGTTATGGGCCTGACGCGTTCCCTGCTCTGGATGTGAGTACAAAGACTCAACACAACATCGGGGGCACCCTTAACCGCAGCCGTCACCGCCCCGTCACTACCACGCCAGATGGTGCTCATCCGCTTGCGGTTCGAGTCGAAGGGAAGCTCCTCCAAGAAAGCATACTCCTTCTCCAGATCCCTGCGCCAGAGATCTGCCTTGGCTGCCGCCGTGAGCAGCGCGCCCTCAGTAGGATCGCCAATAATCTTCCAGATGGACCCGTCACCGGTATCTTCCCTGAGTTGAGCGTTGTTGCATAAGACACCGATTTTGAGGACCAGATTCAGGTCACGATCTTCAGGATTCGCAGGCCGGCCCGCAATGAGGAAATCCCCCTGCGGCGCGTATCCGTCTCCCGTAACATCTACTGTCCTGTCCAGCAGCCCGATCTTGCGAACGGTCATCTCGCTCTGCGTGAGGGTGCCCGTCTTATCGGTGCAAATGACGGTGGCTGACCCCAAGGTCTCTACCGAAGGAAGCTTCCTGATCAACGCATTGCGCTGAACCATCCGCCTCACACCCAAAGCAAGAGCGATGGTGACCACAGCTGGAAGCCCCTCGGGGATGGCAGCCACGGCAAGGCTCACCGCGGTAAGAAACATCTCCACCAGGGAAACTCCACGCCATAGACCCAGCCCGAAAACCACGACAACTATCAGTAGACATCCATAGACCAGCAAGCGACCAACGTTCTCCAGCCGCTCTTGCAATGGCGTACGCTCTCGACCTATCGTCTGTACAAGGTGAGCGATCCTGCCCAGTTCGGTTCCCATCCCCGTGGCTGTCACCACAGCCCTACCCTTTCCGTAAGTGACCATGGTGCTCGAGTAGACCATATTGCGGCGGTCGCCCAACGGCGCACTCTCATCCAGGATCACGTCAGTCGCCTTCTTGACGGGAACCGATTCTCCGGTCAGCGACGCCTCATTTGCCTCAAGAAGATGATCCTCCAGTAGCCGACCATCAGCGGGCACGAGGTCACCCATTTCCAGAACCATAATGTCACCGGGTACCACCTCTTCGGCGGGGATATTTCTTACCTCTCCTTTGCGGATAACCCTGGCCAGCGGAGCTGCGAGCTTCTTCAGAGCCTCTAAAGCTCGCTCAGCTCGATACTGCTGAACGAAACCCAAGATGGCGTTGAGGAGGACGATAGCCAGAATAGCTCCGGCATCCAACCACTCCTGAAGAAGACCCGAAACGACAGCAGCGCCTATCAGCACCAGTACGATGAAATCCGTGAATTGCTCGGCAAACTGCCGCCAGGGAGATATTCGTCCTACCTCTTCCAAGCGGTTCGGGCCAAACTCGCCCAGCCTCTCGCTAGCCTGATCATCAGTCAAGCCTTGCTCTGGGTCGGTTCCCAAGCGTTCAAAAACTGCTGGAGCCTCAAGAGTATACCCCTTGATCTCGCTCACCAGTTCCTCCGTAGACAGCGAAAGACGCCATCAACCACCGACAGGCCGCAATGGCGTCCTAAGCTTCCCAGGCATCCAAAAGATCGCAAAACCATGCCGTTCTCAGATATGTCTACCGATCTTTTCGAGGGTAACGCCCGCCACGCATTGAATGGCGCCTGGAGGGCTCTGTCTTTCGGCTCTGCCCCGGCCTTCTATCCATCGCTCTGGCCCTCTCAGGCGTCCAGCCCTCCAGGACCGCTCGCCTGGAAAGCCTTATCTTATCCTCAGCATCGATATCTATGACCATCACCATTATCTCGTCACCCACACGCACCACATCTTGCACGCTGGGCACATGATAGTCAGCCAGTTGAGAGACATGCACCAATCCGTCTGTACCAGGCAGTATCTCGACAAAGGCGCCGAAATCCGTCACCCGCTTCACTGTACCGGTGTATATCTTGCCGATTTCCGGCTCCTCAGTAAGCGCCTCGATCATCTCCCTAGCCTTGCGGCTACCCTCAGCATCCGTGGACGCGATGAAGATAGTACCATCGTCCTCAACGTCTACCTTCACCCCCGTCTCCTCGATGATCTTTCGTATCGTCTTCCCCCCTGGCCCTATCACCAGCCCTATCTTGTCGACTTCTATCTTCATAATGGAAATGCGCGGTGCATATGGAGACAAATCCTCGCGTGCCTCACTGATCGTCTCATCCATCCTGTCCAGGATGAAAAGACGGGCTTCTCGAGCTTGTGCCAGCGCTTCCTTCAGAAGATCAGAACTGATACCCCGAATCTTGAGGTCCATTTGCAGCGCCGTCACACCCTCCCTGGTACCTGCAACCTTAAAGTCCATGTCGCCTAGCGCATCTTCCATGCCCATGATGTCAGTAAGGACGACTTGTCGCTCATCCGCCTCAATGTAACCCATGGCTATCCCGGCCGCAGCGGCCTTGATGGGTACCCCAGCGTCCATCAGCGCGAGCGAAGTGGCACAAACACTGGCCATAGACGTGGATCCATTGGAAGAAAGGACCTCCGAGACCAGACGAATTGTATATGGGAACTCCTCTTCCTCGGGAATAAGGGGCAACAGAGCCGTCTCGGCCAAGGCTCCATGGCCGATCTCACGGCGTTTGGGTCCCCTCAGGAACCAGGTCTCACCAGTGCTATAAGGCGGAAAATTATAGTGATGCATGAAACGCTTGGACTGCTCGGTGCCCAGGCCGTCCAGGATCTGCTCGTCACTGACCGTGCCCAAGGTAGCGATCGTCAGCACCTGAGTCTCTCCCCGACTGAAAAGTCCAGACCCATGGGCTCGAGGTAGAAGCCCCACCTCGCAGCTTAGGGGACGTATAGCCGTCACATCCCGCCCATCAAGGCGATGGTTCTCACTTAGAACTCCCTGCCGAACCTCCTCTTTCACCAACTCATCAAACCCGGCCTCTAACTGCTCCGCAGGATACACCTCTCCAAACTGCTCCACCAGCTCTAGATACAAAGAGTCGAGAGCTTCACCGAGTTGCGCCTTGCTATCCGCCCCATCAACAGCCGACCATACCTTACCCCTTCCCCACGAACGAACGGCTTCCAAAACCTCGTCCTCCAGTTCGAAGTAGGTGAAGGAACCCTTTGGCTTCCCAATGTCCTCCCTCATCCTCTCCTGAACTCGGATCACATCCTGCATGGCTTGGTGGCCCAGTGCGATGGCTTGAACGATCGTTTCTTCGGCCACCTCCTCAGCCCCGGCCTCCACCATTATCACCGCCTCAGAGGTCCCAGCGACCCGCAAGTTCAAAGTACTATCTTGCATTTGAGAAGCGGTAGGATTGAAAACGAACTGCCCATCAACATAGCCCACGCGTACGGCTCCTATTGGGCCATCAAAGGGGATATCGGAGATGGAAAGGGCTGCCGATGCCCCAATCACAGACAGGGTATCCAAATAGTTTTCCTGGTCTGCGGAAAGGGCGGTGATAATGACCTGGAGATCATTTCGAAGCCCTGGGGGAAGAAGAGGCCGCAGAGACCTATCGGTCAGCCTGCAAAGCAGAATCGCCTGTTCAGTGGGGCGTCCTTCGCGTTTGAAGAACCCACCAGGGATCTTTCCCGCAGCGTACAGACGCTCTTCGTAGTCTACCAGCAAAGGCAAGAAGGAAGTGCCTTCTCGAACCTCCTTCGCGGCAGTCGCTGTGGCGAGTATCAGGGTGTCACCACACTGTACGGTGGCGGCACCGCCCGCCTGTCCAGCGAACTTACCCGCCTCTATGCTAATGGAGTGCTCTCCAACAGTTGCTTTATAAGTTTTTGACATCATTTACCTCCAAGCTAAGCCGAGCCTGGAGGTCAAGGACTGGGGACTGTATCCCACCCCTCTACGAGCTGCCGCGCTCTGACTATGAGGCAACCCCCAAAGGTGAGCTACACTCTCCAATTCCTGGCCTCCGAACCCGGCCTTGATTTACCAAAACACTTGCCCCCGATCCACCCTCAAACACCAGAAATGGCTGCCATCTAGCAGGGTGAATCGAACCTTATCACCTCCTTTTCCAGAGAATCGCGCTATTTGCGCAGACCCAAACGGCCCACAACATCCCGATATCGCGCAGGGTCTTTTTGGCTCAAGTAGTTCAAATGCCGCTTGCGCTGGCCAACCAACTTGATAAGCCCCAGGCGCGAATGCTCGTCATGCTTGTGAACCTTGAGATGCTCAATCAACTGATCAATTCTTCTGGTCAAGAGGGCTATTTGCACTTCCGGCGAACCGGTATCCTTTTGATGAATATTATACTCTTTGATGATGGCGTCCTTCTCGGACTTACTCAGCGCCATCTATACCCTCCCAAGGTTACTCATGTAACCCTCATTATGATTTTCACAACCCTAAGTATACCATATCTCCAATACATTGGCAAATAACGGTGCCAGGGGGACGCACGTAAAGTTCGGGGATCACAGAGTAGCGCCGGACTGAAGGCTCGCCCTACGAAACTGGAAAACCGGCTTCCACCCGGTCCTTCGGCCGCGCTCAGGACAAGATCTCGATAATGCTCCTAGCGTGTTTGTAGTCAGGAAAAGTAGCGTCGAGGTCGAAAGTCCCAGAGTTTTGCGCGCTTCCCGCTATGAGAGATGAGACAATTGGCTTGGAGTCGAAACAAGAGATTCCCAGAAGAGAGAGGTTTCGCCCCTAACCGTGGCAGGGGAAAGCTAGCGGTCTCTCCTCAGGCGGGGATCAAGTGCATCCCGCAGCCCATCCCCGACGAGGTTGAACCCCGTGACGACGAAGATGATGGCCAGCCCGGGGAACAGGAGCGCCCACCAGGCGCCAATAGTGAGGAACTTGTAGCCGTTGCTCAACATCGCCCCCCATTCAGGGGATGGAGGCTGGGCTCCCAGGCCGAGGAATCCCAGGGCCGCCGTCTCTATGATGGCTGTGGCGATATTGAGGGTGAATTGCACGATGAGTGGCGAAAGACTGTTGGGAAGGACGTGGCGCAACATGATTCTATATCCCGGAACCCCTACCCCCGTCGCTGCGGTGATGTAGTCTAGTTCCTTGACCCCGATGGCTGAGGCACGCGCCAACCGAGCATAGATTGGGATGTAGGTGATGGCCAGAGCGAACATGGTGTTTTGCAGCCCCGGACCGCGCATGGCCACGATGGCGATAGCCAGCAAGAGGGCGGGGAAGGCCAGGAGAACATCCATAGCGCGCATGACCACAGTCTCAGGGTAACCACCAATATAGCCAGATACCAGTCCCAGCATGGTGCCGACCATGAAAGCGAAGGTGACAGCCGCAAGGCCGACGGTAAAAGATATGCGAGTCCCATGAGCGATTCTGTTCAAGATGTCCCGGCCTAATTCATCGGTGCCGAAGAGGTGTTCTCCAGATGGGGCCTCCAGTCTCGCCGGGAGATCTCTATCAGTCCTCGGATTGTAGGGTGCTACGATGGGAGCCACGATATATCCCACTACAACAAAGAATAGGACGATGGCCATGCCCATCTTAGCCCCTCGGTTGCCCCAGAGGCGGCGGAGGGCATCCCTTACAAGCCCCCGTTCCCTTCGGGGCACATATTCGAGCGCCCCCAGCCCCTCAAGGGCTTCCGTTGTGATACTCATCTTCAACCCTTGCTTTCTTAACCTTGACAAACACTAGCCATACCGAATGC